>UROJ01000281.1 GCA_900549335.1 uncultured Collinsella sp. | reverse complement strand
TCCCTGGGGCGAGGGCGAGGACTTTGACGGCATCATCGACCTGGTGCGCATGAAGGCGCGCCACTGCAACGGCGCCGAGGCCGTAGAGTCGGAGATTCCCGAGGAGTATCGTGCCCAGGCCGAGGAGGCCCATGACCATCTGTGCGAGCTGGTGGCCGAGGCTGACGACGAGCTGATGATGAAATACTTGGAAGGCGAGGAGACGCTGACGCAGGAGGAGCTTGAAGGCCTGCTGTCTAAGGCGATCGCCGGGCGCATCTTTGTGCCGGTCTTTGCAGGCGATTGCATTAAGGAGCAGGGCGTCAACTCGCTGATGGACGACATCGCCACGTACTTCCCGGCGCCGACCGACTACGGCGAGATGCCGCTCATCGACGGTGATTCGCTTAAGATTTCGAGTGACGATGACCGTCCGGTGGCGTTTGTGTTTAAGACGCTGGCCGATCCGCAGCAGGGCCGCATCAGCTTTATCAAGGTGCTGACGGGCACGCTTGAGCCGGGCCTCGAGCTGGTCAACGCGCGTACCCGTAAGAGCGATCGTCTGGCTCACCTGTATGTGATGTGCGGCCGCGATATGACCGAGGTTGGCCATGCCTATGCCGGCGACATTATCGTGGTACCCAAGCTGGCTGCCGAGACGGGCGATACGCTCTCGATTACCGGCAAGGTCGAGGCTGCGGCGTTTAAGTTCCCCAACTCGCAGTACCGCATCGCCATCGAAGCCGAGAACCGCGGCGACGAGGAGAAGCTCTACACGTTTATCGAGAAGGCCTGCAAGGCAGACCCGACCATGAGCATCGATCGCGACGAGGAGACCGGCCAGACTATCATCTCCGCCGTGGGTGAGGCGCAGGTTTCGGTCCTGCTCAATCGCCTTGAGGACCGCACCAAGGTCGCCGCCAAGAGCGTGCCGATCCGCATTCCGTATCGCGAGACCATCCGCCGCACGGCGAGCGCCCAGGGCCGCCACAAGAAGCAGACTGGCGGTGCCGGCCAGTATGGCGACTGCTGGCTGCGTGTTGAGCCGCTCATTGGGCCCGACGGCACGAGCGATGGCTATGAGTTTGTGGACGAGGTTGTAGGTGGCCGTATTCCGCGCTCGCTGATCCCCGCCGTGGACAAGGGTGTCCAGGAGACCATGAAGGACGGTATTATTGCCGGCTACCCGCTCACGGGCATTCGCGTGGCTGTGTACGACGGCTCGTATCACAGCGTCGACTCCAACGAGATGGCGTTCCGCGCGGCGGCCCGCATCGGCCTGCGCAAGGCATGCGCCGATGCCGACCCGGTGGTGCTGGAGCCTATCGAGGAAATCACGGTGACGATCCCCGAGAGCTACGCCGGCGCCGTGATGGGCGACATCTCGGCATCGCGCGGTCGCGTGACGGGCATGGAGACCGATGAGCGCGGCGATACCGTGGTCATTGCCCAGGCGCCTCTCGCCGAGCTGACGGATTACTCGACGCGTCTGCGCTCTATCACGCGCGGCACGGGCGACTTTACCATGAAGCCCGCCGGCTACGAGCAGGTGCCCTATGACGTTCAGGCCAAGCTGGTCGAGCGCTATGAGGAGGGCCGCGCCAAGTAGCGTGTGGCGTTGCCTGTAACATACGTGCCGATGCAAGGGCCGCTCTGGGCAATCCAGGGCGGCCCTTTTTGATCCCTAGGGGGGCGGAGAAAAACGGATCACGTTAGGTTTTGGGGCAGCTTGGTCGGCCCTAGTCCCCCGAGGCCTGATTGCGGCCGGTGGCGTAGTCGATCTGCACGTGCGGCTGCAGGTTGTAGCAATATACGTGGAAGCAGAGGGTCTTGCCGTGGTCCTCGACCGATTGCGCCTCGAGGCGCACGCCACGGCAGACAAGTTCCTCTTCGTTATACATGGGCGTGACGCGGTAGAGCACATGGTTGCCCGTATCGCGAATATAGTTGAGAATCTGCTCTTCAAACGGTAGCATGCCCGTCTCGTTGAGATAGCGCGTGCCGGTGAGGAGATTCTTACGGTTGGCGTTTTCGCCGCAGAGCGACCAGGCGATAAG
>UROJ01000280.1 GCA_900549335.1 uncultured Collinsella sp. | reverse complement strand
AGGTCTTTTTCATACCGCAGGTATTACCGGCGAGAACCTCGATTACGCGATCGGCAGGAGCGCCCTCGACCAGCTTGGAGATTGCCTTGAGATTGCCGTCGCAGCCACCGGTAAACTCAACGCCCATCACCTTGTTGCCGTCATCGGAAAGGTCAAGGTGAATATTGCGAGCACACACGCCCTGAGGCTTGTAATCAAACGAAATCATGCGATCCCCTCTCAGAATGTTATTCGAGACGACTATTATCCCCGTCTTTCCCTAAATGCAACGAGGCGCTTCGCCGGCAACACACATTACCAGCAAAGCGCCCTAAAAAGCTAACGTTATGCCCGAACCTACTCGAAGCTCAGCTGCTCCAGACGATCAAAGACCGTGTCGATACGGGTGAGGAAGTCCCACGGATCAAAGATCTCGTCGAGCTTTTCCTGGCTGACGGTGCAGCGCGGGTCAGCCTCGAGACGCTCCTTAAAGGTAGGGCCGGAGACACAATCCTGTACCTCGTGCCAGGTTGCCATGGCGTCCTCCTGCACAATGGCGTACGCGTCCTCGCGGGTGATGCCCGTGTCGACGAGGGCGAGCAGCACCTTGGAGGAGAAGATGAGGCCGCGGGTCTTATTGAGGTTGGCCATCATGCGGGCAGGGTACAGCTGCAGGCCGTCGATAACGCGAATGAGGCACTGGAACATGTGGTCGAGCGCGATGAAGCTATCGGCCTGGGCGACGCGCTCGGCAGAGGAGTGCGAAATGTCACGCTCGTGCCACAGGGCGACGTTGTCGAAGGCAACCTGCGCGTTGGCCTTCACGACGCGCGACAGGCCGCAGACCTTCTCCATGGTGATGGGGTTGCGCTTGTGTGGCATGGCTGAGCTGCCCTTTTGGCCCTTACGGAACGGCTCCTCGGCCTCGAGCGTATCAGTCTTCTGCAGATTGCGAACCTCGGTAGCGATGCGCTCGCAGGTGGCCGCAGTGGTGGCAAGAACGCCGGCGAGATAGGCGTGATGGTCGCGGCTGATAACCTGCGTGGACAGCGGGTCGTGAACCAGGCCCAGGTGCTCGCAGACGTACTCCTCGACGAACGGCTCGATGGAGCTGTACGTGCCGACAGCGCCCGAGATGGCACCAAAGGCAACGTTCTTGCGGGCATCCTCAAGACGGTCCAGATCGCGCTTGAGCTCCCAGGCCCAAGAGCCAAACTTCATGCCAAAGGTCATCGGCTCGGCATGGATGCCATGAGTACGGCCGGCGCAGAGCGTGTTGCGCTCCTCAAAGGCGCGACGCTTGCAGATCTCGCCGAGTTTTTTGACGTCCTCGATGATCAGGTCGCAGGCCTGGGTGAGCTGGTAGCACAGGGCCGTGTCGCCCAGATCGGAGCTGGTCATGCCATAGTGAACCCAGCGGCTGGGCTTGGGGTCGTCCTCGGGAACATCGGCATCGATGTATTCCTTCATGTTGGTCAGAAAGGCAATGACGTCGTGGCGCGTGACTTCCTCGATCTCATCGACCTTCGCCTTCTCAAAGTTGGCATGGTCGCGGATCCACTGGGCCTCGTCTTTGGAAATACCGATCTTGCCGAGCTCCGCCTGGGCCTCGCAGGCCAAGACCTCGATCTCCTGCCAAATGGCGTACTTGTTCTCGAGGGAGAAGATGTGTCCCATCTCCGGGCGGGTATAGCGATCGATCATAGCGGCTCCTTTTTGGTTATTGGCACGTTGGTCGTAACCCATCCATTGTACCGTGCGCAGGTGCAAGTATGGGCAGCAGGCATTAACCTAACATTTTGCCGCAAGAGCGGCCATGAGGACATCCGCGTATTTGCTTCGCAAATCTGCACCGGCTTCAGGCGCCTGTCGGCGCCTTCGCCTGCTCGCTACAAACGCTTCGCGTTTGCTTAACGCTCGCACACTCGCGGGTTCGAGTCCCGGCGCTTGGTAGTAAAAAGCACGGCAACGTAACGCTGCCGTGCTTGTGCTTTTTACTGGAGCGGGCAACGGGACTCGAACCCGCGAGTGTCAGCTTGGGAAGCTGATGCCTTACCAC
>UROJ01000279.1 GCA_900549335.1 uncultured Collinsella sp. | reverse complement strand
ATATAAGCCCTCTAATAAAAAAGGCCGCCTAGGACCAAACATACGTCCTAGGCGGCCTTTTTGGCACATATGAGCGATCGTAGTAGATATCGGAGCACAACGCCCGTTGCCGCTCCACAGCAGTCGATCATCACATCGGTGATCATGCCGGCGCGTCCCGGCACAAAGAGCTGAATCGTCTCGTCGATCGAGGGAATCAGCAGCAGGAACACCGCCGTGGGCAGCAGCACGTCAAAGGTGCGCCGGCCCTCAAAATCAAAGGCGTGCGTTGCCAAGATGCCGAGCACCATATACTCGGTAAAATGCGCGCACTTGCGAACAACAAAGTTGGTCACCCATTCATATGGAAGTCCCACGCTGTGCAGGAAACCGCGGATAGCTTCCATGACCGTTAGGCTCAGCGAGCCCGACCCCGAGCCGGGAACCAGCGAATTGCCCCAGATCAAGAGCGCCATCAGGCAGGTTACAACCGCCCATTTTCGATTGATCTTAACCATGTAGAAGTTATGCCTCCGCGCGGAGCGGCGCGAAGCTGGCGGTACCGCCCTCGATAACGCTCAGATAGGCACGGCCCGTACGCTTGGCGGTTGAGGACTGCAGGCGCTCGATCTCTTCCTCGAGGATCTGATTGACGCGCTCGTGACGACGGTTTTCCATAATGCCGGCGGCAATAGCCTCGGCCCGCTCGATGCTCTCGCGCGAGATACGGGCAGTATCCTCGGGGAACACAGCACTGTGACGGCCGACATAGGCGGGGGCAGCAGGCTGAGGGGCAGCGACGGGAGCGGGGGCTGCAACAGGAGCAGGCTCGTCAATCTCATCCAGAATCGCGGTGGCGGCGGCCCACATGTCCTCGTGGCCCGAGTAATCAGCCATGGGGACATCAACCTCGAGCGAGGCGTCCGGAAGGTCGCCGGTGTCGATGCGATCTTGGACATCAATCGATGCGGTGATGGCTGCAGGCTCATCGAGGTCATCAAGATCGATGTCCGCGGCACCGGAGATGATAGGCATGCTGGCGAGGTTTGCATTGTACGGCGCAGCCTCAGCCGCCTGCTGCTGGGCAGGAGCGCCCCACAGCGAGCTTTCGGCGGCACGGCGGGCGGCAACGGCCTCCTCGTCCGCAGTCATGGCTTCATCAACGTACGAATTGTCGGCAGAAGCGTTCGCGTCCGCCGAGGTAGCGTTGTAGGCGTTATTGGCTGCCGCGTTGGCAACGAGTGCCACGAAAGCCGCCGTGCTGCCCGCAGGGGCGGCCTGGGAACCAGACACAGCGCGTGCCGCGGCGGCGATGTCGTCGCGATTGAAGGAGCCGGTCTGCCCGCCGTTGGTGAGCTCGTCGATGGCGACTTGATAGACGTCGCGCGAGTGTGCAGGGTCGCAGCTCACCGGCGAATCGTCGTCGAGCATACTGTCGATCATGGACCAAGCCTCGTCCTCGTCCATAGCATCTGCGGCTCGAGCGATGGTAGGAACACCATCATCGGCATGACGGCGCTGGAACGCACCAGTCAGGCCGGAAAGGAATGCCGAGGTAGACTGCTCCGCCTGAGCCTGAGAAGCAGAAGCCGCAGCGTAAGGAGTCGAATCCTGCTGCTGAGCTGGAATCGAGGCGGTCTTGAACTCGCTTTGATGCTGATTGAGATTGGCGGCACCGCCCATGGCATCGGGTTGGAACAGACGCTCTTCACGCTGCGCACGATACTCGGAGATACCCAGCGAGGCGGCATAGATACCCACGCCCGCCACCGCGCCCACGGCGAAGGGAACCGCACCCGCCACGACCGTCTCGTTCACAGACGAAAACGGCAGCGTCGCGGCATACATAACCACGGGAGCGGCAAGGCCGATCCCGCACGAAAGTCCTGCAAGGACTGCTCGTTGTGTTGCATCAGAAGAAGCCATGAGCTCTCCCCATCTTCCAGCACCCAAATCGCATCATTCAGTTGGCTGCGCGAGAGAAGATGAAGCGGGGCTATGCCCCAAAGCAACGGTATATGGTTCGTTTCATCTGCGTTTTCCGTCGCGAAGCTTAAACGCT
>UROJ01000278.1 GCA_900549335.1 uncultured Collinsella sp. | reverse complement strand
GGTCGTATCCATCCCCTGTTTGTAGTTAACGAGCAGGCTACTGGAATACGGCTGCAGATTAAGCTGGGACAACAGCTCGTCGGCAACGACGACGGTGCCCGGATTACTGCCCATCGCCGAGTTGGCGATGGCCGCCGTATCTTCGTCCGACTTATCGGTTGCGGGCTTGAGCGTATGCCCGCCCAAGGTAAGGGCATGGCCACCAGCCATATACTTGGTGTACAGGTCGACCAGCTCGCCGCCCATATCACATGTGAGCAGATACTGGTCGTGACCGATGTGCACCGGCTCCTCGCCCATCATCTGACGCAGTTTGTTGTACTGGCTCGCCGGCGTCACAAACAGACCCATCGTATCGGCATTGCTACCCCCGAACGCCTTGGGAAGCTTTTCGCCCATGGTCTTGCACATCTCACTTGGGGTCACCGAAGGATTCGAGCCGCCAAATGGGTAACTCAGATACGAATCGATCTGCACATGCTCACCGGCAACATCGGAGATATCGACCTTCTTGCCGGTCTCGTCGTTGTTGTCCGCCGACTTGCCCTTGCCGTGCCATGCAGGGTACAAATCGACCGTTGTATCGGCCAACACCATGCGATCGACCTCAGACGGATTGGCATACCCTTTGTACCCTTTGTAGTAGTCGAGCGTATCGGGCGTGTAATAGACATACGTCTGAGACACGTCAACAGGATTATAGCGCTCCAGGTTTTCATTCATCACGTTGGCAATTGACATACCGCACGTCACCGAGGTGATGGCCAAAAACAGGAGCATCGCGATGACGCCCATCGAAAAGCACACCGTGTTGACCTTGGCCGCAAGCTGGCGCACGGTAAACATGTTGAGGCCGCGCCAATACACGCCGCGCAGGCTCTGCAGCAGCTTGATGAGCATGCCCGAGAGTCCCCAGAACAGGGCAAAGGTGCCCACGGTAACCATAGCGGTCGTAATACCAAACTGGTTCATGGCCTCTTGCAGCTTGCTGTCCGTCGCGGTTAGCGGGAACCCATCACGTAGCAGACGGTAATAGGCCACGCCCACCAGCACCGCGCCCACGGCAAAGATGGCAATCGCGATCCAGGGGTTGCGTGTCTTGATGCTCTCGTTGCGACGCTCGGCACCCATAAGCTCGATGAGTTTGGTACGACGCACGGCGCGGAGGTTCAGCAGTAGCGTGAGCACAAACATTACGAGCATGCAGGCAAGGGTCAGATTGAACGCATGCATCGAGAAAAAGAAGTGGAAATTGGCGATCTGTGTCTTAAAGAGCGAGGCCGTAAAGAACGTCATGAGCTGGGAGAGCCCCACACCCAGCACAATGCCGGCGACAAAGGCCACCACCGAGACAATCACCGTCTCGAGCGCCATGATCGTAGCGACGCGCCCGCGCCCCATGCCGAGCACCTGGTACAGGCCAAACTCCTTCTTGCGGCGTTTCATGATGAAGTTATTGGCGTACACCATCAAAAAGGCCATGACACCGGCCAAAAAGTACGTCAGGTCGCCGAGCATGCTGCCCATAACCTGCGCCAAGCCCTCTTCATCGATTCCGGCGATATCGACCTGCATCGAGATGGTGTTAAAGGCATAGAAGACCGTGACGCCCAGGGTGAGCGTCAAAAGGTAGACGAGGTAATCGCGGCCGGCGCGGCGGACGTTGCCCCAAGCGAGTTTACAGAGCATCGGAGCCCTCACCGCCCATCATGGCAACGACCTCCATAATGCGGTCGAAGAACTCTCGGCGGTCGGTGTCGCCGCGGCGCAGCTCGGTGAAGATCTTGCCGTCGCGAATGAACAGCACACGGCTCGTGTAGCTGGCGGCAAAGCTGTCGTGCGTGACCATGAGCACGGTGGCGCGTAGGCGGCGGTTAAGGGCCTCCAGGCTCTCGAGCAGCAGGCGAGCGCTCTTGGAATCGAGGGCGCCGGTGGGCTCGTCGGCCATGATCATGGTGGGGTCGGTAACGAGCGCGCGAGCCGCGGCAACGCGCTGCTGCTGACCGCCGGACATCTGGTAGGGATACTTGTCGAGCACCTGACTGATAGACAGGCGCGCTGCCACATC
>UROJ01000277.1 GCA_900549335.1 uncultured Collinsella sp. | reverse complement strand
TGGAGGGCCTGGTGCGTGCCGGCTGCGATCTTACCGTCGTGCCGTGGGATACGCCAGCTCAGCAGGTGCTCGACATGAATCCCGATGGCGTCTTTTTGTCCAACGGCCCCGGCGACCCCGACGCCGTGGTGGAGACCTACGAGCAGGTGCAGCAGCTGATCGGCAAGGTGCCGGTCTTTGGTATTTGTCTTGGTCACCAGATGATCAGCCTGGCCTGCGGCGCCCAGATGGAAAAGCTTAAGTTCGGTCACCGCGGTGGCAACCAGCCGGTCATGAACCTGGTAAGCCGTCGCGTGGAGATCACCGCACAAAACCATGGCTTTGGCCTGCTGTTCCCCAGCTTGGGCAAGCTTGTCCCTGAGCTTTCCGGCGGCGAGACCGAGCATGCGGCCGATGGAGATCTGCGCGTCTGGGTGCGCCGCGGAATCGCGCCGGTCGTGATGAACGAGCGCTTTGGTCGCATTCGCCTGACACATGTGAACCTCAACGACGGCACCGCCGAGGGCATCCAGCTGCTCGACGCCCCGTGCTTCTCGGTCCAGTACCACCCCGAGGCCTCGCCTGGCCCCACCGATGCCCACTATCTCTTTACCGCCTTTACGCGACTCATGGACGGCGAGGAGAGCTACCTGGACATCGACACCGCGAAGGACCGCCTTGCCGGCTGGAACTTTGCTGAGTCCGAGACCGCTGAGACCGAGGAGAACTAATATGCCTAAACGTACTGACATCAAGCGCATCCTCGTCATTGGCTCGGGCCCCATTGTCATTGGCCAGGCCTGTGAGTTCGACTACTCCGGTGCCCAGGCCTGCAAGGTGCTCAAGGAGGATGGCTTTGAGGTCATCCTGGTCAACTCCAACCCGGCGACCATCATGACCGACCCGGGCTTGGCCGACCGCACCTATGTCGAGCCCATCACTGCCGAGTTTATCGAGCGCGTAATCAAGAAAGAGCGCCCGGACGCGCTGCTGCCCACGCTGGGCGGCCAGACCGGTCTGAACGCCGCCGTCGAGCTGGCGAAAGACGGTACGCTCGACAAGTACGGCGTCGAGATGATCGGCTGCGACCTGGCCGCTATCGAGCGCGGCGAGGACCGCAAACTCTTTAACGAGGCCATGGCCGAGATTGGCCTGGAGGTCGCGCGCTCGGGCTATGCCTACAGCGTGGCCGACGCCGAGGCCATCGCCGAGCGCGTGGGCTATCCCTGCGTACTGCGCCCGAGCTTTACCCTCGGCGGCGCCGGTGGCGGCATCGCTCATACTCACGAGGAGCTCGTCTCCATCGTGAGCCAGGGCCTCGAGCTCTCGCCTGCCCACGAGGTGCTGGTCGAGGAGTCCATCGAGGGCTGGAAAGAGTATGAGATGGAGGTCATGCGTGACCACGCCGGCAACGGCATCATCGTGTGCTCCATCGAGAACCTCGACCCCATGGGCGTGCATACCGGCGACTCCATCACCGTGGCACCGGCGCAGACCCTCTCCGACCTTGAGTATCAGCGCATGCGCGTGGCCTCGCTCGCCATTCTGGAGAAGATCGGCGTCGAGACCGGCGGCTCCAACGTGCAGTTTGCCGTGAACCCCAACACCGGCCGCCTGATCGTCATCGAGATGAACCCGCGCGTGAGCCGTTCGTCCGCGCTGGCCTCCAAGGCCACGGGTTTCCCCATCGCCAAGGCCGCCGCGCGCCTTGCCGTGGGCTACACGCTCGACGAGATCGTCAACGACATCACCAAGGCTACACCCGCCTGCTTTGAACCCACGATTGACTACTGCGTCGTCAAGGTGCCGCGCTTTGCCTTCGAGAAGTTCAAGGGCACTGATCCTACGCTCACCACGCGCATGAAGGCCGTGGGCGAGATCATGGCGATCGGCCGCACCTTTGAGGAGGCCTTTGGCAAGGCCATGCGTTCGCTGGAGGACGGGCATCAGGGCATTTGTGCCGGTGGCAAGGAAGGTGCCGACAAACTGAGCGACGATGAGCTCGCTCAAGCCGTGGCAACGCCGACCGAGCACCGCATCTTCTTTGTGGTCGAGGCCCTGCGCCGTGGCTGGGACATCGCTCGCATCCATGC
>UROJ01000276.1 GCA_900549335.1 uncultured Collinsella sp. | reverse complement strand
GGAAAGAAGCTGCGCCGCGGGGGAGGCGACCCAAATGGCTTTCTCATATCGTCTTACGTTGCTTCGAACGTTGCTTGAGTGCCTCGGAAAGCCCGACGAGCGCTGTGAAGAACGAGACCAAAGCGGTCAGAAGTCTCACAAAATCAATCAGATCGGTCATGGGCATCACCTCCCATCAGATGGAGGGCGTTGCCCGGCACATGGAACTGCCGTCAACGATACCGATTCTACCAGAGCCTAGTTATATATACGAATATATGTTCGTATTCCAAGCACACAGACCCCCGTGACAAAGGGGCTGTCCCTTTGTCACATTATTCGATGATGGTGCGGGAGTTTTGCTTGCGCATGGTGGCGAGCATGTGTTTGGGGACGGCGTGGACCATGCAGCTGCCGATAGTTGCACTCGCAGCGGCCTTGGCGGCATCGCTGCCGTTTTTGGTCGCGTAGCTGTGACGGAAGCGCTTGAGCATGGCGATGTCGTTGCCGCCGTCGCCGTAAACCGCGACCTCGTCCTCGGCAATACCGTAGTAGCCCGCCAGCCAGGCCACGCTCTCGCCCTTGTTGCACGCCACGTCCGTGATCTCGAACATCACCGGATCGAACGGCGCGTTGACCACGCGGTCCGAACGCTCGGCAAGATAAGCCTTAAGGTCACGCTCCAGCTCGGGCGAGGTCACGCGACAATTGATCTTGCATACATCGTGACGCAAGATATCGCCGATCGACTGGTCGAAATACTGCTCCTCGTGATACCCGCCACGTGCACGCATGCCGCGCATCACAATACGCTTGATGGGGCTATCCTTTTTAAAGCCCGCCTGATGCATCTCGAACGAACCGCTCGAGTACATGCCATCGGGCGTGGAGCAATCAAAGCAAATGTCCGGGAACGCCTTGAGCAGCTCCTCGGTAATCTGCGGATCGATGGTCCAGGTTTTAAGCACCTCGCCATGACTGTCGCGCACGATGGAGCCGTTAGAGCAGCAGGCATCGAGCGCCAGCCCCGTAAAGCCATGCTCGCCGATTGGCAACGTCGAGCGCCCGGTCGCGGGAACCACATGCAAGCCAGCCTCGGTCAGCTCGCGAATGGCGCGGCGGATGGTCCCATCTGCCTCGTGCAGGGCGTTCAGCAGCGTTCCGTCTAAGTCGCTCGCAAACATCTTGATCATGGGCACGCCCCTCCTTCGTCTGCACGATATTGTAGACGAAGGAGGGGCGTGCCCAAACAATGCCGTCCCGGCGCGGCGTGCCACTGCCTCCACGAATTCATGGTGCCCCAACGCGTTAAGACAATCGCCACAAGCGACTTTTCAGCCGATAAAACAGCGCCGTCATCAACGTCAGCACCCCCAACATGTCTGCGAATACAATCGCCGGTGCCCATCGATCATATGCGAGCCCGTAAACCAATTGGCCAATAGGCGTTGCACAGGAAAGCATCATATAAACGAGTGCCAGCACTTTTCCGCAGAGTTCCTTTGGCGCTGACCGCTGAACAAATGAAACGATTTCGACCGATGCAATGCTTGCCCACGCCATGACCCATGCCGAGCCGGCCGCAAGCGCGACAAACGCAAATTCATCAGGACCGCTCAGTAGCGTGACAATAATCGGTACGACTCCTAAACAGATCATCGCAACATATCGACATATGCCCTTGAAGGAAAAACGATGCGGCCAAATACCGACCAAACCACTGCCGACAAGACCACCTAAGCCCATAGCCACCTCAATAATCCCAACAAAGGATGACTGCATGCCGAGATGCTTTGTAACAATAATAGGAGCGCCAATCGTTAGCCCAACCAACGCAAGGTTCAAAACTGCCGCAAGCAAAATCACAGCGACCAATGATGCATTTTGCAACAGATACCGAATCGACTCCCTAAAATCGTTTCGGCATGTCGTACGAGTCGCGCCGTCTCCCATCGTTTCAGATGAGGCATTTTGCCTGAGTGCACCCCCAAACAGCAGGGCTGAAATCGCAAACGTCACCGACGCGGTTGCGCAAAGAGTATCGATGCCAAAGCACCCATAGACTGCCGTACCGACCACAGGGCCCAAGATATTGCTCACCATGGTCGACTGCGAAAC
>UROJ01000275.1 GCA_900549335.1 uncultured Collinsella sp. | reverse complement strand
ATACACCGCACGCATGCCAATACGAAACAGCTCCGTCGAGCCCGATGCACTAAACAGCGGATTGAGCACCGCAATGATCAAAATCACCGGCAGCTGCCAGCGAAGCGCGCCCAACGTGCGCGCAACACCGCGCGTCGCAAGCCCGTACGCCAACCCGCCCGCAAGCGATAGCGCAATCAGCACCGGTTGCATCGAGAACATGGTGAGCCCCAACGTCAGCACCATGTAGAGCGCCGGCACCGCCGGATGCGACATCGAAAATGCCGCGACGGGTTCGTTGCCCGATTCCTCTCGCATGGTGTCCACGGGCATCCCCATCCCCTCGCTCAAACGTCAACGCCGCAGCGCCGCCACCATACACAACCAGCGCAAACGCCGTACCGCCGGCCCAAGCCTCAGCTGCCGCGCATCAATCGTTACGCGCTCATCATATGCCTGCGGTATCATATTGCGCCGTGTATCGTTTCCAAACACACGTCTCTATAACGTAACAGGAGATCACATGGACGCAACCGCAATTATCCTCGCTGCCGGCGAGGGCACCCGCATGAAGTCGAAACACTGCAAGGTTTCGCACAAGATCCTGGGTAAGCCCATGGCTCAGTGGATCATCGACGCTACCATCAAGGCCGGCTGCAGCCGCGTCGTGGTCGTCATCGGCAGCCACGCCGACGAGATGCGCGCCCTCATCGACGGCGCCTACGCCAACAGCGCCACCAAGGTCGAGTGCGTCGAGCAGACCGAGCGCCTGGGCACCGGCCACGCCGTAAAGGTCGCGCTCGAGGCCTGCGGTATCGCCGAGGGCCCGGTCGTCGTGCTCAACGGCGATCTGCCGCTCATCACCGCCGACACCGTCGCCAAGTTCGCGCAGACCGTCGCCACCGGCGAGCTCGCCTGCACCGTCATGACCATGACCCCGCCCGATCCCTTCGGCTACGGCCGCATCAAGCTGGGCGCCGACGGCCAGATTGAGCGCATCATCGAGCAGAAGGACTGCACGCCCGAGCAGGCCGCCACGCTGCTCGAGTGCAACGCCGGCTGCTACGCCTTCGACGGCGCGCAGCTCGCCGCCCACATCGACGAGATCGGCAACGACAACGCGCAGTCCGAGTACTACCTGCCCGACATGCTCGAGATCCTCAAGGGTCACGGCCAGGCAGTCTCCATCTTCCACTGCGACGACTACCGCGACGGCCTGGGCGTCAACAGCCGCATCCAGCTCGCGCAGCTCACCGCCATCGCGCGCGACCGCATCAACGAGCACTGGATGGCCGAGGGCGTCACGTTCATCGACCCCACGCAGGCTTGGATCGGCCCCGATGCCACCATCGGCCGCGACACCGTCGTGTGGCCGCAGACGCACCTGATCGGCCATGTCACCGTGGGCGAGGAGTGCCAGCTCGGCCCCAACAGCCGTCTCACCGACACCACCGTCGGCAGCGGCTGCACCATCGATGAGACCATCGCCATCGAGGCCGTCATCGAGAACGGCGTCGACTGCGGCCCGCGCGCCTACCTGCGCCCGGGCACCCACATGCTCGACGGCTCCAAGGCCGGCACGCACGTGGAGATCAAGAAGTCCACGATCGGCGAGGGCTCCAAGGTGCCGCATCTGTCCTACATCGGTGACACGACCATGGGCTCCGGCGTCAACGTGGGCGCCGGCTCCATCACCTGCAACTACGACGGCGTTCACAAGCACAAGACTGTCATCGGCAAGGATGCCTTCATCGGTTCCGACACCATGATGGTCGCGCCCGCCCAAATCGGCGACGGCGCGCTTGTAGCCGCCGGCTCCGTCATCACCGAGCCGGTCCCGGCCGACGCGCTCGGCCTGGGCCGCGCCCGTCAGGTAAATATTGAGGGCTGGGCCGCCGATTATCGCCGCCGCCTGCACGAGGACGACGAGGTTTAACGTTTTACCAAGCACAAAAGGAGCTGTTCCATGGGGACGGCTCCTTTTTCTATCGTGACCTGCGCGACCGGATGAGTGGTCGGTTCGTGTCCGTTGACGGTAAAGACGTTATCAAGACTCGATAAGCCCCGTCGCGCGGTTACAATGCAACAAGGCATCTATATGGCATTCGATGTATAAAGGAGAAGGGTA
>UROJ01000274.1 GCA_900549335.1 uncultured Collinsella sp. | reverse complement strand
AAGGTTCCGGCCCCGTCAATCACATGTGGCAGTATTAAGATTCGCAGCCCAAGCCACCGCAAAGGGGACAGGCACCTTTGCGGTGGATTGGGGTCGCGCTACTCACCGAGCATCTCTTGGAGCTTGGCTGCCACGGCGTGACCCAGGCTCTCGTGGCTTTCGGGCATCATATGCAGATAGTCGATATCGCCCGGCTCGGCAAACTCGGCGGCATTCAAAAAGTCGCAGCCAAACTGCTCGGCCACGTGCGCATAGTACTCGCCAAAATGCTCAGATGCCTCGACGGAATGCTCGTCAAAGTCGGTCATATACACATCGGCGATCTGCGGCTTGATCTTGATAGGAGCCATCAGCAGGATGCGCGGGCAAGGCGCAGCGTCGGTCCACGGAAACGCGCGGACGGCGCGAATCAGCGCCATGGCGCCACGGGCGATATCGGAAGCTGTCACGTTAAAGACCGTCTTGCAATCGTTAGTTCCCAGCATAATAACGATCGCATCCAGCGGCTTATGAGCCTCGAGCAGCATCGGCAGCGCGCGGATGCCGTTAAGATTGGTGTCCAGATGGCACATATCGTCGCGTACCGTCGTGCGGCCGTTGAGGCCTTCTTCAATTACATGCCAGCCCTCGCCTAAGTCACGTTGGGCCACGCCGCACCAGCGCACATCCTGCGCATAGCGCACCGCGGTGCCATCGCGCATACCAGCCGGATCATAGCCATAGGTGTTGCTGTCACCAAAGCACAGAGCGTTTTTCATCCTAAGCTCCCCACTCAATAAAAAGCCGACGGGAGCAGCCCCCGTCGACTCGGTATATCGCATCACGCGCACCGTTTACAGGTACTTGCGCCAGTCGTCGTCATCCTCGTCATCCTCGGCAGCGGCCTGAGCCTGCTCGGCGGCACGGGCGGCCGCAGCACGGGCGGTAACCTGGGCATAGGACTCCTCGTTGCGCTCGGGGAAGTTTGCCAACACGTGCTCGAATTTGGCGAAGTCCTCGTCCCAGCGCGTAGAGGGCACGGCAAAGAAGACCTGCTTGACCTTGAAGTCGCCCGATGCGAGCTCCATGCGGAAGAGCTCGGCCACGGCCTCGGCATCAAAGCCGTTGTTGTCGCAGCCCCATGCGCCCAGCACGAGCTTCTCGCGACCCAACTCGTCGCAGATGGCGAGCACAAAGCGGATGCGGTCGCGCAGGGCATCCAGCAGAGCATCGTCGCTCACGCGATACTCCTGGCGGGCGCGCTTAACGTTGGGCGCGGCGGCCACGATCACGTCGGCGTATGCATGCACGTGGTTGCGGTCGAAGCGCACCGCAGGCACCACCAGCGCACGGTTTCGGTAAAGCTCGCAGTTGATGTTGCGGCGACGGTTCTCGCCGTACCATTTGCGCTGCTTATCGAGAACGTTGTACAGATACGAATCGGCGCACAGCGTGGCCTCCTGGCCCAGATAACCCTGAATATAGCCACCGCCCGGGTTGGTGAACGAGGCAAAGGCGAGCACGGCCATGTCGCAGAACTGCGCATAGCCACGACCGTTGTCCAGGATGGCCTGCGTGGCGGAGGCATCGAGCACGGTGACCTCGGGCAGAACCGGAGCGGGCTCCTCAGCAGGCGCGGACTCAGCTTCAGCGATTTCCTCGGCAGACTCCTCGACGGGCTCAGGCGCTGCCTCGGTCTCGGGCGCCGCCTCGGTCTCGGCAGCCTCCGCGCCCTCGACGTCCTCGGCAACCTGTTCTTCGGCGGCCACAGCACTCTGAACCTTGGCCTTCATCGCCGCGACAAAGCCGGCAGGCATACCGTCAAACTCGCGAACACCGGCAAGCGAACGCTCGATATCCTTGGCGCACGCTTCGGACACAGTTGCCACGTGACGCTCGGCGGCCTTGGCACGGGCCTCGCGCTTGGGATTGGGCTGACCCGCGCGATTAGACCTGCGGTTACGGTTCCTGTTGTCGACGTCTGCCATAAGTGGTCACCTTTCTCGGTCGCTGCCGCTATCGGCTTTTTCCATCCATGATACCCCGCCGCATACAAAAAAGACGGCCCCGAAGGACCGCCTTTCGCATCGATTTACACGCACGGCAAGCACCGCCGCAATTCGCCACTAGTCGCGACGGCCAAGGATGTTCAGGAT
>UROJ01000273.1 GCA_900549335.1 uncultured Collinsella sp. | reverse complement strand
TTGCAGGATCGCGTGCCCGGCAACGACGAGTACATGCGCGTGCTCACCAGCTATTCCGACCGCAACGGTAAGGTCCGCATGATGTGCCTGGGCCATGTGCTACTCGAGGAGCATCAGCCCCACGGTGTCGGCAACCATGCCTGTATCATTACCGAGCCCAACGACGAGCTCATGGGCGGCGTGCGTAAGTTGCTCGAGGACCTTCACTTTGTGGGCTATTCCAACTTTGACGTAAAGTACGACGAGCGCGACGGCTCGTTTAAGTTCTTCGATTTCAACACGCGCCAGGGCCGCAGCAACTACTACGTTACCAACAGCGGCTTTAACGTTGCCAAGTATGTGGTGGACGAGTATGTGTTCAACCGTCCGTTTGAGCCGGAGTTTGTGACGGCTCAGGACGAGGCCCTGTGGATGGTCGTCCCCATGGGCGTCGTCGACAAGTACGTCAAGGATCCCGAGCTGCGCGCTAAGGTGCATCGCCTGGACAAGGAAGGCAAGGGCGCCGACCCTTCGTTTATGAAGGGCGACTTTGTCTTTAACCGCTGGCTGCGCATGTGGCACACCAAGCTGCGCCACTTTAAGCTGTTCAAGACGTATTACAAGTAGATGAGCGCGGCGCCCGTCCGGTTTGCATCGGGCGGGCGCGGGTATGATACGCGCAATTGCGCAAGCGTCACCA
Source organism: uncultured Collinsella sp. (assembly GCA_900549335.1). Lineage (GTDB taxonomy): Bacteria > Actinomycetota > Coriobacteriia > Coriobacteriales > Coriobacteriaceae > Collinsella. Next base: position 1,472 of record UROJ01000273.1, on the reverse strand, counting down.
AGGAGGCGGCGATGGAAAAGCTGGGAGTTATCGGCGGCATGGGCGCCGAGGCCACGTCGTATTACTACGACCAGGTGGTGCGTCATACGGCTGCTGCCTGCGATCAGGAACATATCGACATGGTGGTACTCTCCAAGTCGACCATGCCCGACCGCACGCTGGCCATTAAGACCGGCGAGCATGCCAAACTGCTGGCGACCATGAAAGAGTGCGCCCAGGCACTCGAGTCGCTGGGCTGTGCACACATTGCCATTCCCTGCAACACGTCACACTACTTCTATGACCAGATCCAGTCGTTTACGAAGGTGCCGATTATCCACATGCCGCGTGAGTCGGTGCGCTATGCTCTGGCCGGTGCGGTGATGGGGGAGTGTGAGTTCGACCCCAACCTGAGTATGCCGGCCGAGCCGGTGCATAAGATCGGCATCATGGGCACCGATGGCACCGTGGGCGCGGGCGTCTACGGCCGCGAATGTAAGGCTGCGGGTGTTGAGGTCGTCTATCCCAGCGAGAAACGTCAGAACGATGTGATGTCGCTTATCTACGATGATGTGAAGGCCGGACGTGAGCCCGATATGGATAAGTTCGACCGCGTGATGTGGGAGTTCGCCCGTAGCGGCTGCGACCGCGTCATTCTGGCCTGCACCGAGCTCTCGGTGTTGCAAAAGTACCGAGAGATGCCCGAGATCACCCTCGACGCCATGGATGTCCTGGTGCGCGAATCCATCATCCGTAGCGGCGCTCCCTACCGCCTCTAGCTTCCGACCTGTCAAAAGGGACAGGTTAATTTTGGTAGGTTTTATCTGGTGAAACAGTAAGGCCTCGGCTCGTTTGGTGCGAGCCGAGGCCTTTTGCGTTGGGCGGTTGCTGTCAGTGGTGAACTAGAACAGGAAGCCGATGGCGATGAGGGCGATGCTGACGATGAGCACGGCGATGTCCAGGCCCTTGATGGGGTAGCGCTTGTACGAGCTGGCGCGCGTACGCAGGTAGAAGCCGCGCTGTTCTGCCGCCAAGGCTGTGGCATCGGTCTTGCCCACGCTCGAGATGAGCAGTGGCACGCACAGTGGCAGCATGAGCTTAAGCTTCTTGATGGGGTTCTTGGTGTCGTACTCGACGCCGCGTGCGGTCTGCGCCTCCATGATGGCGTTCATCTCTTGACCAAACACCGGCACGAAGCGCAGCGCCGTGGTAAAAGTGAAAGCATAGCGATACGGCACGTGCAGCACCTCGACGCAGGCGTTGGCAAGGTCGTTGAGCTTGGTCACCGTGAGCATGAGGATGAGTGGTAACGCCACACCCAGCAGGCGCAGACAGGCCTTCGATCCCGTGATGAGGCCCGTGTCGGTGATAAAGCTCCACACCACGTTGCCATCGCGCATAAAGGCCAGCTGGAGCACCAGCATGATAAGCGCGAGCGGAATCAGCAACTTGAGCAGCGAGAACAGGCGGTTGACGACGCCCGCATAGGCACC
>UROJ01000272.1 GCA_900549335.1 uncultured Collinsella sp. | reverse complement strand
CTCCAAAAACTCAATCGCGTCAAGGCTTTTCTTGCCCAACGGTCGGTACCTGATAAACTATTAGGTTGCGATAACTGGCGAAGCCATGCCTCGCCAACCCACCGAGCATTTCCGTGAAGGAGGAAAAACCTGGTGACCTACGCATACACTGCCACTGAGCGCAAGCGCGTCAGCTTCGGGAAAATCCCGGAGGCCATGGAGCTCCCCAACCTTATCTCTGTTCAAAGGGAATCCTTTGAGCGTTTTAAGGACGAGGGCCTTCGTGAGGCGTTCAAGGAATCCAGCCCCATCCAGAGCCAGAACCATGTTCTCGAGGTTACCTTCGGCGAGCATCAGTTCGGCGACCCCGCGCACACCGTCGAGGAGTGCCGCGAGAAGGACATGACCTATCAGGCCCCGCTTCTGACCGACGTCCGTCTCACCAACAAGGAGACCGGCGAGATCAAGGAGCAGCTCGTCTTCATGGGCGACTTCCCCATGATGACCGATCAGGGCACCTTCATCATCAACGGTACCGAGCGTATCGTCGTCTCACAGCTCGTCCGCTCCCCGGGCGTGTACTACAGCTCCGAGATGGATTCGGGCAAGCAGATCTACAAGGCCCAGATTATCCCGTCCCGCGGTGCCTGGCTCGAGTTTGAGGTCGACAAGCGCGACCAGCTCATGGTCTCCATCGACCGTAAGCGCAAGCAGAGCGCCACGATGTTCCTGCGCGCCCTTGGCATCGCCGTCACCAACGACGACATCATCGAGCTGCTCGGCAACTCCGATGTGATTAAGCGCACCCTGGAGCGCGACACCGCCCTCACCCGCGAGGATGCCCTCATCGAGATCTACCGTCGCCTGCGCCCGGGCGAGCCTCCCACCGTGGACGCTTCCCGCAGCCTGCTCGAGGGTCTGCTTTTTAACCCGCAGCGCTACGACCTGGCCCGCGTCGGTCGTTACAAGGTCAACAAGAAGCTCAACCTCACCACCGAGGAAGAGGTCACGGTGCTCACCGACGAGGATATCGTCGCGACGCTGCGCTACCTGCTGTCCCTCGCTGCCGGCGAACAGGGCTTCAAGGTCGACGACATCGACCACTTTGGCAACCGCCGCATCCGTACCGTCGGCGAGCTCGTCGCCAACCAGTTCCGTATCGGCATGAGCCGTATGGAGCGCGTCGTCCGTGAGCGCATGAGCTCCCAGGACATCGACGAGATCACCCCGCAGTCGCTCATCAACATCCGCCCGATCGTGGCCTCCATCAAGGAGTTCTTCGGTTCCTCGCAGCTCTCGCAGTTCATGGACCAGGCGAACCCACTGACCGGTCTGACCCACAAGCGCCGTCTGTCCGCACTCGGCCCTGGTGGTCTTGCCGGCCACAAGTCCGGCTCCAGCCGCCGCACCAACGTGCCGACGGCCGTCCGCGACGTTCACAACTCGCACTACAGCCGCATGTGCCCGATCGAGACCCCCGAAGGCCCCAACATCGGCCTGATCGGCTCGCTCGCCCTCTACGCCCGCGTCAACGAGTATGGCTTCATCGAGGCCCCGTTCCGTCGCGTCGAGAACGGCGTTGCCACCGACCAGATCGACTGGATGACCGCTGACGAGGAAGAGAAGCACGTCATCGCGCCGGCCAACACGCCGCTCGATCCCAAGACCAACGAGTTCATCACGACCGATGCCGAGGGCAAGATCGTCCGCCCGCACACCGTGATCGCCCGTACCCGCGACTTCGACGGCTCCTTCGGCGCTCCCGCCGACGTGCCCGTCGAGGACGTCGACTACATGGACGTCTCGCCGCGTCAGATGCTCTCCGTCGCAGCCACGCTGATCCCGTTCCTTGAGCACGACGACGCCAAGCGTACGCTGATGGGTGCTAACATGCAGCGTCAGGCCGTGCCGCTGGTTCACCCCGCCGCTCCCTATGTCGGTACCGGCATGGAGCGTCGCGCCGCCCTGGACTCCGGCGAGGTCACCCTGGCCAAGAACGCCGGCGAGGTCATCTTTGCCGACGCCGCCAAGATCATCGTCAAGCATGCCGGCGGCATGGACGAGTATCACCTGGCCAAGTACCAGCGCTCCAACCAGTCCACCTGCATCAACCACCGTCCGCTCGTGCGCGTCGGTGACACCGTTGAGCAGGGCGAGCCCCTGGCTGACGGTCCTTCGACC
>UROJ01000271.1 GCA_900549335.1 uncultured Collinsella sp. | reverse complement strand
ATGCATAGCCGATGCGCATGCTCTTGGGCTCCTCGAAGCAATCGCCCGGGGTGACGAGCGCGCCGGACTTCTTAATCATGTCGGTGCAGAACGTCCTGGAGTCGATGTCGTAGTCGTAATACACGAGCGCGGTGGTACCCGCCTCGGGCTTGACGAACGACAGGTGCGGCTCGCTCTCGACCCACTTCTCCAGAACAGCAAGGTTCTGACGGACGATGCGACGGCTGCGCTCAAGGATCACGGAAGCGTTGCCCAGAATCAGCTCCGCCACCGACTCGCTGAATATGCCGGCGGAAATCAGGTTGTAGTCGCGATGCGAGAGCAGCGCGCGACGGAGCTCCGGGCTCTTGGTGACCGCCCAGCCCAGACGCAGGCCGGCGAACGACCAGACCTTGGACATGGATGCGGTGACGATGGCCTTGTCGTACAGGTCGATCACGGACTCGGAGTACTCATCCGTCTGAGTAAGCAGACGGTAGACCTCGTCGCAGAGCACCCACGCGTCGTGTTTGCGCGCGACCTCGACAATCGCCTTGAGCGTATCGGTGTCGAGCAGGGCGCCCGTGGGGTTGTCCGGGTTATTGATGCAGATGAGCTTGGTATCGTCGGTCACCAGGGCATCGAGCGCGTCGACGTCGACGTGGTAGCCGTTCTTGCGATCGAGCTGAAGGATATCGACCTTCGCACCGCACATCTCGGGAATCGAGTAAAGCTGCTGGTAGGTGGGCTTGACGGAAACTACGTGATCGCCCGGTTCGACGAGCGTGGAAATAACCAGGGAGTTGGCACCGGTCGCGCCGTGCGTGGGCACGATATGCCCGGGCTCGACCGTCTTATAGAGACGCGCGACCCCCTCGAGGAAGCCGGGCTGTCCCTCGATGTCTCCGTAGGTGAATCGGCGCGAGCACAGGCTATCGAGCCATGCCTTCTTGTCGGTGTTCGTAAGCTCGAACAGCTGGTCGAGCGTGAGGGAGTAGACGCACGTCTCCGCAACGTTGTGGGTGCACTTGGTCTCCCACTCGTTCATCCACTGCTCGACGGCGAAATCCTTGATCTGCATTGTCTTTTCCTTTCCTTGACTTTCTTACAGTTCCACCGCGGTGCCCAGCCCCGCCTCGACGGCGCGGTCGTAGGCGATTTTCGATGCCGAAAGGTCCTGAACGGCGATGCCCGACGTATCGAACACCGTCACCTGCTCGTCATCCGAACGCCCCGTAGCCGTGCCGGCGATGACTTCGCCGAGCTCCGCTTTGATGTCCTCTGGCGTGATGGCACCCTCGGCAACCGGAATCTCCAGCTCGCCGGACGCGACCGATTGCTCGCGGTCGTCGACGTAAACAGCGGCACGGGCGACAAGCGCCGAGGCGAGCTCCTGCTTGCCGGGCATGTCGGCACCGACGCAGGAGATATGCGCACCGGGGTGCACCCATGCATCGGGGATGATGGGCTTGGTCGCCGGCGTGATCGTCACGATGATGTCGGCCTCTGCCGCGGCGCCTTGGCCGTCGGCCGTCGCCTCGATGGAATAGGTGGATGCCTCGCGAACATGCTCGCAGGCGCCCAAGATATGGGCGACTTCGTCTCGCATGCGCTCGACGCGAGCCTCGGGCGCGGCATCGGAAACCGGCTCCCACACCTTGACCTCGCACACCTTGGGACAGGCGGCGAGCACGCCCGCCACCATATAGGTGCTCATATGGCCGGCACCAGCAACAAGCAATTTGGACGCATCCGCCCGAGCCAGCCACTTGGCACCGAGCGCAGCGGCGGCACCGGTGCGAAGTCCAGTGACGGCGGAGGCATTGAGTAGCGCTAACGGCTCTCCCGTCGCGTTGTCGCACAGCAGCGTGGTGCCAAAGATCTCGGGCAGCCCCTTTTTGGGATTCTGAGAGAACCAAGCAGTGAGCTTGAGACCGAAGAGGCCGCTTCCCGCCAACTCGCCCGAGCGGATATCCATATCGGCCACGCCGGGTTCGAACTGCTCATATACCATCGGCCACGCAACACCCTTGCCCGTTGCCTTCTGGCGATATGCCTCCTCCACGGCAGCGATTGCATCCTCGATCGTCAGCACCTTGGAAACTTCCTCGGCCGAAAGCACCACCATCTGCCCCATCATCGCTCCTCTCAGCGAAAGCTTTACGTTGCTTCACTGTACGGTTTAGTAA
>UROJ01000270.1 GCA_900549335.1 uncultured Collinsella sp. | reverse complement strand
GTTATCGGTGAGGATCTTGCGGATGCGCCCCAGGCCCTCCGCCACGGCATCCTCGTCGTCGGTTGAGCAGTACATACCCAGCAGGTACTCCAGCACAAAGGTGGGCACGTTGGCGCCGCGCTTCATAAGGGCCGTCAGGTCCTTGCGCACGATCTTGCCAGCAAAGTGCTCAAGCAGCTTGCCGTCCAACCCATCCATGTCGTAGCCGTCGTCCTCAGGAGCCTCGGCCACAGCCTGATCATAACCGTCGGTCGAGAATTCGTCCTCGGCGTTCACCGCAGCCTCAACGGGCGCGGCAGCAACCGGCTCCGGGGCAGGCGCAACAGCCTCAGTCGCCGGGGCCTCCGCAGCAGGCGCGGCCTCCGCAGGCACCACACCCTCCACCGGCACATCCACATCAATCGAGGGAACTTCCCACAGATCGTCGTCATGGTTATCAAACATAGGGCACACTCCTAAAAACCAAAGTCAGCAACAGGGGCAAACGAAACAGCGATGGTGTACGTCTCGCGCCAAACGATCTTGCCCGTCTCGCGCTCGCGGCAGACCAGATAGTACGGACCCTTTGCCGAGAATCCATCCGCCGCACGCAGCGCAAACTTGGCATGCACTACGCGCTCTTGCGAATTAACAGAAGTCTTGTTGGCATGCGCCTTGACCGTATCGCTCACCTCGTTGCCGCTTGCGTCGGTAAACACCAGCTCATACTCGCACGGCAAGACCTTGCCTTGGGCGGGTTCTTCCTGGATCAAGTTGACCGAGAAGAGCGAGTTGGTCACTCGGCGTCCCTCGCTTAGCACGCGCAGCGTCGCCACGCGCGTATCGACAAAGTCCTTGGAACCCGAGCGCGCACGCCAAAATCCGATAACGGGCACGCAAAGCTCCTGCAGGCTCATGCCGCCGTGGACGTAGTTGTTAGTGCCGCCGGGACGCTTGAAGTGCACGTTCTCGCGCGGGGCAAATCCCTCAAAACCGGCACCTAAACGTCCCATGCCAACATTAGCAAACACCTCGCATGCCTCTTCCGAAAGCTTGGCCACGGCCTCGTTGGGCACCACCAGATGACGCTTGCCGTGCATGACAGGAGCGTCAAGGAAGGGTAGGTCTGGCTTGCCGAGCATCTGGCACTCGTTGAGCTCACGACGCGTGTAGATGAAGCCGTGATCCGCCGTTATAACAACACGCGCGCCCGGGGCGTCGGTGCACACGCGGCGCGCCAACGCGGCAAGTTCCTCCACGGTGTCCGCGCAGGCATCGAAAACGTCATCCTGCGTAGCTGCCTTCTCGCCCGTGGCGTCGATCTTGTTGTGGTAGAGATAAACGAGCCTGGAGTCTTTGAGCAGCGCTTTGCGCTCGGTTCCCGCCATGTTGAGGTATGCGCTCGAGCGCAAAGCGCGGGCCGTGGGCTCAACGTGGGTAAGTACGGCCTCGCGCTGCGGAGTCGTCGCAGTGGGCATGCCGTCAGCCAACACAAACGCGCCATCCTCTGCAAGCTCAAGCACCTGGTGCGGCAGCAGCGCAGGCATGCCCACCTCGGTAATGGAGGGAAAGACCGCCTGCATGCTAGAAACCTTGACGTTGCCGCCGCGTTCGCGCTCGAGCAGCGCCGCAACGTCGCGGGCAACCTCATAGCGCAGCGCATCGCTCACGATAACGACCGTTGTTTTGGCAGAACCCACAAAGGCGGGCAGCACATGCCAGTAAAACTCATCCTGCCGTGCGGGACCATCGATGTAGCCGCAATCGGCCCACTCCACTTGCGCAGCAGCCGCCCAGCAGGCATTGGCATCCGCCAAGAACCAGTTGCTGTAGAGATTCTCCGCCCAGTCCGCCACGGCGCGGGCAGGTTCCTCGAGCGCATCGCACTCGACGGAGCGTGCCCGCAGATACGCGGTGCACATATGGCGATAGGCAGCGTCCATGGCATACCAATCGGACGAATAGGCATCCCACACCTGCTGGGACTGCGCCAGATGGAACCCGCCCGTGTGCGTCTGCCTAAACGCGCACATATCGGCCACAGCGACAAGCAGGTCAAAGTAGCTCTCGACACGACGGTACCAGCTTAGGTCGCAGCGACGCGCCACAAAGGCACGCGCATCCTCAACACGGTCTGCACCTTGCGCAAACGAGCAGAACAGCTGCGAGAGCACAGCCTCATTGACGCACGGGAAC
>UROJ01000269.1 GCA_900549335.1 uncultured Collinsella sp. | reverse complement strand
CGAGCCGGTCGAGGCCGCTAAGGCCCTTAAGGACTTCTCCGCTAAGTCCAAGGGCGTCCTTGAGATCAAGGGCGGTATCTCCGACGGCAAGGCCGTTTCCGCTGATGATGTTAAGGCTATCGCCGAGCTGCCCACCAAGGATCAGCTTCTCGGCCAGATCGCCGGTCTCATCTCCGGTTTCGCTCGCGACATCGCTGTCTGCGTCAACGGCGTTTCCTCTGGTCTCGCTCGTTCGATCCAGCAGGTCTCCGAGCAGAAGGCAGCCTAGTTGCTGTTTTCACCCGCGGCGGCAACGCCGCACCCCTAGCGCATTCGCGCCGTGTTTTAACTGATCTCCGTGCATCCGCACGGAAACCGAAAGGACTTAGAAATGGCTAAGCTTACCACCGATGAGATCATCGATGCTCTTAAGGAAATGACCCTTCTCGAGGCTTCCGAGCTCGTTAAGGCTATCGAGGACACCTTCGGCGTTTCCGCCGCCGCTCCTGCCGCTGTTGTCGCCGCTCCCGCTGCTGGCGCTGCTGAGGCCGAGGAGAAGACCGAGTTTGACGTCGTGCTCGAGGGCTTCGGCGACAACAAGATCCAGGTCATCAAGGCCGTCCGTGAGCTCACCAACCTTGGCCTGAAGGAGGCCAAGGAGGTCGTCGAGGGCGCTCCCAAGGCTGTTCTCGAGGGTGCCAAGAAGGAGGACGCCGAGGCTGCCAAGGAGAAGCTCGAGGCTGCTGGCGCTGCTGTCACCCTCAAGTAATCAGGCTTTCTCGCCAGATTTCTTTGCAGACGGGGTTCGCATTGCGAGCCCCGTCTTTTTTGTTTTTCGGTTCCTCGACGTCGGTTGCTCAAACTGCCATGTTCTGTGATTTGCGTCGCATCGGGTGCCCTGCCGTTGGGCAATAAAATTGCACCATTCGAGCAATAATTTGCGTTGACCTGCTGAAGAATTGTCTCTGCCTTGTAGCGACATATAGTTCCAGCGGTAAGATGCTTGGGTATCGCAATTTGGTCTGCGGCTGTGCGCCGCACGCACGGGGCGCTTTTGCGCCTGCGAAAGGATCTTTGAATAACATGAAGGCAATCATCCCCGCCGCCGGTCTTGGCACGCGTTTTCTGCCTGGCACCAAGTGCACGCCCAAAGAGATGCTGCCGGTGCTCGACAAGCCGGTCATCCAGTATGTCGTCGAGGAGGCACTCGACCCCGAGGAGGTCGACGACGCCATCATCGTTACCTCGCCCGGCAAGCCCGAGCTGCTGAACTACTTCCAGCCCGACCGTTCGCTCGAGAACCTGCTGCGCGAGCGCGGCAAGAACGCCTATGCCGATGCCGTCGCCCACGCTGGCGGTATGCCGGTCGACTTCCGTTATCAGTACGAGCCCAAGGGCCTCGGCCATGCTATTCGCTCTGCTGCCGACGCCGTGGCAGGGGAGAACTTCCTGGTTCTTCTGGGCGACTACGTTGTGCCTAACCGCGACATCTGCGACAAGATGCTCGCCGTTTCCAAGGAGCACGGTGGCGCTTCGGTTATCGCCGTCGCTGCTTGCTCGCCCGAGGAAGTCAGCCGCTACGGCGTTATCGCCGGTGAGCGCGTCGGTTCGCTCGAGGGCGCCGAGGACGTTGCCGATGCCGAGCCGGGCGCTGTTTGGCGTATCGGCGGTCTGGTTGAGAAGCCCGCTCCCGAGGCTGCTCCGTCCAACCTGTACATCGTCGGTCGCTACCTGCTGAGCCCGCTGGTCATGGACCTGCTGGCGGATCAGCAGGCCGGCAAGGGCGGCGAGATCCAGCTCACCGACGCCATGGCCCGTTCGCTCGACCGCGAGGCCATGTATGCGGTCGTCATCGACCCGCTGTCGGGCTACGACACCGGCACTCCCTCTGGCTGGATGGCCACCAACGCCCTCATGGCTGCAAGCGACCCCCGCTTTGCCGATGCCTTCTGGGACGCCATCGACGAGCGCGGCGGATTGATGCGCAAGTAAGCCTTCGGGCATCGACATTTACGGGCGTGGACCTCGGTTCGCGCCCGTTTTTTATAAGAGCTGCGATTGCTGGCTCCCTATTCACAGAAAATATATGAACAGATGTTCGATAGACATACATCTACCTGCGTGTTTTCTGTCGAAAAACTTTGCTACTCCAAAAACTCAATCGCGTCAAGGCTTTTCTTGCCCAACGGTCGGTACCTGATA
>UROJ01000268.1 GCA_900549335.1 uncultured Collinsella sp. | reverse complement strand
CTGTCGACCTGGGATGATTATGCGATTATGGCCATGGTCGAGGACGGCCTGGGCGTGAGCATTCTTCCGGCGCTCATCTTGCGGCGCTGCCAGTTCGATGTTGCCGTGCGCCCGCTCGAGGGACATCCCCATCGGCAGATCAACGCCATATATCGAACGGCCGATGTTTCGCTTGCTGCCGCTCGTTTCCTCGAATACCTCTAAACGTGTACACGTCATTGTCCGCTTTGGGCAAATCTCAGAGTCCGGTACATTTTCTTATGAAATTGAACTTTCGAATGAGGTGCCGCGTTATACTGCTGCCTAAATTGAACTCTGGTTCAATTCGTGTTCTATAAATTGAACTTTGCCAGCAAGGAGGTTCTAGTGGCCCAAGAGACGTTTAGCGATCGCCTGCGACAGGCTATGTCCGATCGCGACGTTCGACAGTCGGACGTGATTCGTGCATCGGAGATGCTCGGCAAAAAACTCGGCAAGAGTCAGATGAGCCAATATGTGAGCGGCAAGACGATCCCGCGGCGCGATGTGGCAGAGCTGCTCGCCCGTATTTTGGAGGTCGATGTTACCTGGCTGATCGCCGGTGACGCCGATCAAGGCGAGACATCGTCGCCCCGCAACGTTTCCAAGCCCGAACCCCATCCCTCAGCTCAAATTCCAAGGAGCACCACCATGCGTACTTTTTCTAAATCCACCAAGCTCGATAACGTCCTGTATGACGTGCGCGGCCCAGTCGTCGACGAGGCCGCCCGCATGGAGGACGAGGGCGAGCGTATTCTCAAGCTCAACATCGGTAATCCGGCGCCCTTTGGTTTCCGCACACCCGATGAGGTCATTAAGGACATGCGCCAGCAGCTGCCCGACTGCGAAGGCTATTCCAACTCGCGCGGCCTGTTCTCTGCGCGCAAGGCAATCATGCAGTACTCGCAGATTAAGGGCCTGCCCAATGTTCAGATGGAGCACATCTACACGGGCAACGGCGTGTCCGAACTCATTCAGCTTTCGATGAACGCGCTGCTCGACAATGGCGACGAGATTCTGATCCCCAGCCCCGACTATCCGCTCTGGACGGCGTGCGCAACCCTTGCCGGCGGTCATCCCGTTCACTATCTGTGTGATGAGCAAGCGGATTGGTATCCCGACCTGGAGGATATGGAGTCCAAGATCACGAGCGCGACCAAGGCCCTCGTCATCATCAACCCCAACAACCCCACGGGCTCGGTCTATCCGCGCGAGGTGCTCGAGGGCATCGTTGAGATTGCGCGCAGGCACCAGCTCATGATTTTTGCCGATGAGATTTACGACCGCCTGTGCATGGACGGCTACGAGCACGTCTCGATTGCCTCGCTCGCTCCCGACCTGCCCTGCGTCACCTTTAGCGGCCTTTCCAAGTCGCACATGATCGCGGGCTATCGTATTGGCTGGATGGTGCTTTCGGGTAACCAGCGCTGCATGAGCGACTTTATTATGGGCATCAACATGCTCTCGAACATGCGCCTGTGCTCCAACGTGCCGGCCCAGTCGATCGTCCAGACGGCGCTCGGCGGCCATCAGTCTGTTAACAACTATATCCGCCCGGGCGGCCGTGTCTACGAGCAGCGCAATTTTGTGTATGAGGCGCTCAGCAAGATCGATGGTATCTCGGTGGTTAAGCCGCGCGCGGCGTTCTACATCTTCCCCAAGATGGATGTTAAGAAGTTCAACATCACCGATGACGAGCAGTTTGCCCTCGACCTGCTGCACGAGAAGAAGATCCTGATCACGCGCGGCGGCGGCTTCAACTGGGCTGAGCCCGACCACTTCCGTATCGTGTACCTGCCGCGCATGGAAGTGCTCAAAGAGTCCCTCGAAGACCTCGCCGACTTCTTTGACCATTATCGTCAGAGCTAGTGGGATAGAAGCTCCGCACTATGAAAAGCTCCCTGCAGTTGTTTTGCTGCAGGGAGCTTTCTTGAATCGGCGGAACTAGATCACTATCCCAGTGCAGTGGTCGATTTCGTGCTGGATGATCTCGGCGGTGTAGCCCGAGAAGTTTTTGATGCGGTGGACAAAGTTCTCGTCCAAATACTCAACCTTAATGCGGCGATAGCGAGTGCAGGGGCGCTCGCCGGCAAGCGAGAGACATCCTTCGCTCGTCTGATAGGAATTGACCTGCTCAAGAATTTGAGGGTTGTACATCAGCAGCGCCCTGTTGCC
>UROJ01000267.1 GCA_900549335.1 uncultured Collinsella sp. | reverse complement strand
TCGTGGGCTCGGACAGCCAGACGGCCGTCGAGCACAGCAGATAGAACACAAGAAACAGGCCCGTGATGCGCGCAAAGCCAGCCTGGCGCAACACGTCGGCAAGCGTCCTCAACTTGTTCATCGCGACCCCTTTTCCCAGACGCCCAATCACATTCGCTCGGTATTGTCCCACGCCTCCCCCGCAAACGGAACTAGTCATTGGGGACGTTCTTAAATGACTAGTCGCCGATGCCGGGCGGGACCGTTTTGCGGTGCAGCTGCCGACCAGGTGGGCTGAGCTGGTATCCTTATGTGAAATTGTCTCGACTCGATAGGATTGCATGTGAAACCTTCCGCCGTCCTTCGCTTAACCCTATATCGCACCCTGGCCGTCGCGCTGGCCGCACTCGCCGTACTGAGCGCCGCCATGCCCGCCCCCGCCTTTGCCGCCGACTCCGACCAGCAGGTCAAGACGGTCCGCGTTGGCTGGCTCGTCAACAACAAGGGCTTCCAGGAAGGTGCGCCGGGCGAGCGCCTCTCGGGATGGGGCTACGAGTACCTCCAGACCCTCTCGTATTACACAAAGGGCTGGCAATACGAATACGTTAGCGGCACCTTCTCCGAGCTTATGGACATGCTCGAGGCTGGCGAAATCGACCTCATGCCCAACATCTCGTATTCAGCAGAGCGCGAGCAGAAGCTGCTCTTTTCCTCGAACCCCGAGGGCACCGAGCGCTACTACATCTACGCCAGGCCCGACCGCGACGATCTGGCCAAGGGCGACCCCCAAGCGCTCCAAGGCCTCACCATCGGCTGCAACTCTGGCGTTATGCAAACTATCGTCGGCCAGCAGTGGCTCGCCGACGAAGGCGTTACCTGCACCTATAAAGAAATCGACACCGGCAGCGCCCTCTTTGAGGCGCTTGCAGACGGCGAGGTCGACGCCGTCATCATGAACGACACCATTTCGTCGCCCGATGCCTCGCCCATGTTCTACGTAGGCTCGAGCGACTACTATTTTGCCGTTCCCAAAAGCCGCCCCGATTTGATGAATGACATCAATGCCGCCATGACGGCAATCGCCCGCGTCAACCCGCGCTATAACGACGAAGTCAAATCGAGCTACTCGGCCCAAAACAGCGGCTCATCATCGCTCACCGGCACCGAGACCTCCTGGCTCAAAGCAAACGGCAACACCATCACGATTGGCTATCTTAAAAACCAACTTCCCTACTGCACGCAAAATGACGACGGCGAGATGGAAGGGTCGCTCGCCTCGCTTGCAACGACGTTGCGCGACAAGTTTGGCATTACGGTTAAAACAGTCGCGATCTCAAATAACAAGCAAATGGTCAAAGCCCTTTCCAACGGAACTATCGATGTCGCCCTACCTCTGTTTCGCGACTACTGGCTTGCCGAACAGAAAGGGGTCGTGCAGTCAAACCCGATGGGAACGGTTTCCCTGACCGCCATTCACAGCAGCAATAACCTGAACCGCGACCTTAAGAAAATCGCTTGCACGCAGAGCGCGATCGTCAACCGTCTTGAGCTCGAGAGCCTCTTCCCCGACGCAACGATAACCGAATATCCAAATGGCGGCGAGGCGCTCAAAGCCCTCAATAAGGGGGAGGCAAGTTGCATCATTGTCCCCAGCACGCGCTTGGAAACCATCCGCGACACCTATGGCATCGAGGATTTCGAAACGCAGGAACTCACCAACACGGCGCAACTATCGTGTTTGATTTCGCGCGGCAAGCCCGAGCTGTTGGGAATTATCAATAAGGGCATCGTCAATGCCGGCGAATCGCTCTCTGCAAGCAGTTATTCCCCCACATCGTACTCGGCGCAAGAATCGGATGCGTTCCGACTTCTCTACCGCAACCGCATCGTCATTGCGGCAGTCGTCATCTGCATTTTGCTCACCGGCATCGTCATCCTTGTCTGGTCGCTTCACCGCGCGCAGAAAGAACAGCAGAAAGCCGATGCCGCCAACGCCGCTAAGACAGCATTCCTCACGCGCATGAGTCACGACATCCGCACGCCGCTCAACGGCATCCTGGGTCTTATCGAAATTGAGGAATTGAAAGACGGCGATATGCAAGCCGCCCGCGAAAGCCGCGCCAAGGCGCGTGTTGCCGCCAATCACCTGCTCTCGCTGATCAACGATATCCTCGAGATGGGCAAAATCGAAGACCGCAAGCTAACACTGGAACATGCTCCTTTTAACCT
>UROJ01000266.1 GCA_900549335.1 uncultured Collinsella sp. | reverse complement strand
AGGTTCCCGGTCGTCTCCATGTTGTAGATGGTATAGGGGTACACGCCCGAGCCCAGGTTGGCCATGGAGTTGCCGGTCATAAACTCAAACTCGGTATTGGCGGTACCGCCGCCGTAGGCGCTCACATAGAGCTTGCCGCGGCTGAGGCAGTTGGACAGGTTCTTAAAGTACTGCGGACCCTCGTAGCCGGCGCGCATGTTCTGGTAGATCGACAGATCCGAGAACGTCTCGTTCATGATGGCGATGACCGTGGGCTTCTCGCTGTCGAACTGCTCCTTTGCGGCGGCGCGCTCGTCGCTCTTGGCGGCATCGGACTTGTCGTAGGCCTTGGCGTACTTTTTGAGCGTGGCCTTGGCATCGTCGACGGAGTAGTCGGCGGGTTTGGGCGGCTTGATGGACTGTGCCGCGCTAATAAAGGCAGGCAGGTAGCCCTCGCGCCAGTAGCTCTCGAGCGGACGCCAGGTGTAGACGGTGATGCCGAGGGTGTTGTAGTAGTCGATGAGCGTGACATGCGCGGTCACGCCGCCCAGGCACAGCACCGCCACAAGCAGGTTGGTGAGCAGCATGCGCTTGGCGTTGGCGGCGCCCTTCTGACGGTGCGGCGCGACCAGGCCGGCGTACTCGCACAGCAGCATGGCGATGGCGGTAAAGCCCATGGATAGCACGCAGAACAGCGAGATCGAGAAGGTGTAGCCGGTGCCGGCGACTGCGGCGGCGGTGGAGATGGCCGAAAGGTCGCCCGGCTGGATGGGCATGGATTTAAACGTGATGACAAAGAACTCGGCAATGCCCAGGACAAAGAGGGCAAAGGCCAGGACCGCGGGAGCTGCGCCGTGGCGCTGGAATAGGAAGAACAAGCCGATCATGAGCACGGTGATAATGGCCCACTCGAGCAGGATGCACTGGGGGTAGACCCAGGTAAAGTCGTGGTTGGACGAGACCTCCATGCCCAGCAGCGCAAAGACGCCGGCGAGCGACAGGCACAGGACGGCGGCGACGAGCGGTTTGCCCACAAAGGCTCCGCGCAGGCGGGCGAGCTTGCCGGTGGGAGCGGGGGCGTCGGACGCGGCGAACGCAAAGACGCGCGGGGCGATGCGGTCGCGTGCGATGCTGGCCCAAGCGCAGCCGGTGAGGATGGCGTTGGTCAGGATGAGCATCACAAAGGCGAGCGGCTCGTTTTGGGCGATGAGGCCAATGGCGCCCCAAATGGTCAAAAAGAGCTGGAACAGGCCGAAGGCGACGCTCCACCCAAGAGTGCTTTTGGCAACGGTGCCCGACTGAGCGCGAATGGCCTTGGCCTCGCGCAAGACAAGGTAGACGGTCGCCGCAAGACCGACGAGCGAGATGGCGGCAGCGAACATGCTGAGACTCCTCACAAACTAAAACCTACGAAAGCGGTGATTTACCCGATTGTTACCAAGATATGCGCTGCAATTGGTGGCTGCGCACAACAACCAGCCATATTAACGCGCGCGTGTGGCGGTGTGGCGCAATGTAGCGGCGACCTGCGCGATAATGGACGGGAATTACACGGAAACGTAAAGGCTTCTTAAAGAAATGGCGAGGGTAGGGCGATGAGCGAGCAGGTTTGTATGACAGGCGCCGAGTACTGCGGCGGAGCTGCGGGCGTGGATATGTACGGCTATCCGGTCGAGACTACGGGCAACGCAGTGCTGGACATCTTGGAGCATCGCTCGTCTACGCGTGCCTTTGCGCGCGATGACGACGACCGTCCCGTAACGGTGACCGACGAGCAGCGGGCGGCGATCCTACATGCGGCGAGTCGCGCGCCGTCGGCGGGCGCCATGATGATGTATTCCATCGTAAGCATTCGCGAACAGGCTACGCTGGATCGTCTGGCCGACCTGTGCGACCATCAGCCCATGATCGCCAAGGCGCCCTGGGCACTAATATTTGTGGTCGACTATGCCAAGTGGATCGATCTGTTTGAGCATGTGGGCTGCTTTGAGCCCGAGTTTGTCGAGCGCACGGGCAAGGCGCCCCGCCGCGCACCGGGTTTGGGCGACTTTGCCATCGCGGCGCAGGACGCCGTGATCGCCGCGCAAAACGCCGTGGTTGCCGCCGAGGCCCTGGGGCTGGGGAGCTGCTACATCGGTGATATCGTCGAGAACGCCGAGGAAGTTGCCGCGTTGCTGGACTTGCCGCCCTATACCATGCCGCTGTCGATGCTCATCATCGGCACGCCTCGCAAAGAGCGCCCGGC
>UROJ01000265.1 GCA_900549335.1 uncultured Collinsella sp. | reverse complement strand
ACATGTTTTACAATAGGCGTATCAGATCAGAACATCGGAGGCGGACTGCACATCCATCGGCAGGCCGACCCCACAACAAGAAGGTTGGTGAGCGCATTCATGGAGCGTGCAAGCGGCGTCCTCATGCCCGTCTCATCTCTGCCCGGACCATACGGAATCGGCGGCTTTGGCTGGAATGCCTACGACTTCGTCGATTTTCTCGCCTCGTGCAAACAACATTACTGGCAGATTCTGCCCCTTACGACGACCAGCTATGGCGATTCGCCCTATCAGTCGTTCTCGGCCCGCGCTGGCAACCCCAACTTTATCGACTTTGCCGAGCTTATCGAGGCAGGGTATCTGGAGCAGCGCGATATCGATGGCGTGTATCTGGGATCCGACCCCAGCAATGTCGACTACGGTGCTATCTTTGGCGGCCGCCGTCAGATTCTCGACCGCGCCGCTGAGCGCTTTGCCACCGACAAGCCAGCCGATTTCGATGACTTTATCCAAGCCAACGAGGACTGGCTCATCCCCTACTGTGAGTTCATGACCGTCAAAGAGGAGTGCGGTCTCAAGGCGTTTTGGGAGTGGCCCGCGGAGCTCCGCACCCGCGGCGAGGCTTCCGCCAAGGTCTGCGCCGACCATCCGGCGCGTATGCTCTACCACCAGATGACGCAGTACTTCTTCGATCGCCAGTGGAGCCGCCTCAAGGCCTATGCCAACGAGCGCGACATTCTCATCATCGGCGACCTGCCCATCTATGTCTCGCGTGACTCCGTCGAGATGTGGGCGACACCTGAGCTCTTTAAGATCGACGCCGCCGGCAATCCCGTGAGCGTCGCCGGCACGCCGCCCGACCAGTTCTCGGCCACCGGCCAGTACTGGGGCAACCCCATCTACGACTGGGACGCCATGGAGTCCGACGGCTTCTCCTGGTGGGAGGGCCGCATTCGCGCCGCCCTCGACATGTACGACGTCATCCGCCTGGATCACTTCCGCGGCTTCGAGGCCTATTGGGAGGTGCCGTTCTCCTCGCCCGATTCGTCCTACGGTTCGTGGACGCAGGGTCCCGGCCTCAAGTTCTTCAAGACGCTCGAGGAAAAGCTCGGCACGCTGCCCATCATCGCCGAGGACCTGGGCTTCCTCACCCCCGGCGTCATCGACATGCGCGACAACTCGGGCTTCCCCGGCATGAAGATCCTGCAGTTTGCCTTTGAGGGCACCAACTCGTACTACCTGCCGCATAACTACATCGCCAACACCGTCGCCTACGTGGGCACCCACGACAACGAGACGGCGCGCGGCTGGTTTGAGGGAACGGCCACCCCGCGTCAGCGCGAGCAGGCAGCCCTGTACACCCATCAGCAGGCCGGCGAGCCTATCACCGACGCACTCAACCGAACCATCGCAGCCAGCGTGAGCGACACGTGCATCTACACCATGCAGGACCTGCTCAACTTGGGCAACGAGGCGCGCATCAACACCCCTGCCACGCTGGGCGGCAACTGGACCTGGCGCATGCTCGACGGCGCCATCACCCGCGAGCTCGAGCACAAACTCACCGACTGGACCGAGACCTACTTCCGCATCCCGTCGGAAGCCGAAATCGAGCTTCCTCAATAGGAGCTACCGCGCCCGACCCCTCCCCACCGTGCGGACGCGCTTGCTTTTCCCGCGCGAGGCCACCCCAATCCCCTCGCGCGGGCTTCTTATGAATTGCAGACATGAAACAACCCATCACAGGAGAAAACATGCCCCAAATTAACCTCATGGAACTCGCCGAGCAGTCTTTTGGCACCTCGCTCGAGCAGCTCGACGACCGTCGCATTTACAAGCTGCTGGTCAAACTCGTGCAGGAGCGCTCCGCCGCCTGCCCGCTCAACAACGGCAAGAAAAAGCTCTATTACATTTCCGCCGAATTTTTGATCGGCAAGCTGCTCATCAACAACATGATCGACCTCGGCATCTACGACGAGGTTAAGGACCAGCTCACCGCCGCAGGTCACGACCTCAACAAGATCGAGGAGTTCGAGGTCGAGCCGTCACTCGGCAACGGCGGCCTGGGCCGCTTGGCCGCATGCTTCCTGGATTCCATCGCCACGCTGGGCTTGACCGGCGATGGCGTGGGCCTCAACTATCACTACGGTCTGTTCCGTCAGCGCTTTGTCGACAACCAGCAGAAGGCCGTCCCCGACGAGTGGCTCGGTGAGCAGGACATCCTAGTCGACGATGACCGCTCCTACA
>UROJ01000264.1 GCA_900549335.1 uncultured Collinsella sp. | reverse complement strand
CAAGACAGCTGTAAACCTAGGTGTAAAGTTGAAATAAAGATTCAATCATGTGGCAGGTCCATATTCGAACTGGCAAGCTGAGGATAGCTGAGCTCTCGATGGCGCAGGAGGCATCTTTCGCCACCGCAATACCGCTTGGCGCGAGTTGCACGCCGTGGGGCGCAAACGGTCCGCACCCCCGCAAGCGGCGCATACCCGATGTGGCAAAATCGAACTACTTAAGGGGGCCGAATGCTCAAGATTATTGCCTGCGACGATGATGTCGCTTTTCTAGATAGACTGCACCGGATGATCGACCGTTGGTCGACCGAGACGGGCACGGCGGTCGATGTTGCGCTCGTCACACGCGGCGAGGACCTGCTGGCCCGCCATGCCGCATCGCGCGCCGACATCATTCTGCTCGACATGATCATGCCGCTCGTCAACGGCATGGACACCGCACGCGAACTGCGCCAGGCCGACACCGCCGTGCGCCTGGTGTTCCTCACCTCGTCGCCCGAGTTCGCGCTGGAATCCTACGAGGTCCGCGCCTTCGACTATCTGCTCAAGCCCGTGACTTACGAACGCCTGGCGCAGTTACTCGACGAGCTTTCGAGCATGCGCCCGGCGGCAACCGACGAGCTCGTGATCAAAACTTCCTTTGGCTACCACGCCCTGCGCCTGTCCGACATCGAATATGCCGAGGCGCGCAACAAGCACGTGGTCTTCCACCTGCGCGACGGACGCGATATCGAGGCACTCGAGTCGTTCCGCAGCGTCGAGGACCGCTTGGAGCAAAACGCAGTCTTCTTTAAATGCCACCGCAGCTACCAGGTCAACCTGCGCAATATCGATCACTTTGACCGCACGGACATCGTCATGCGCTCGGGCGCGTGCATCCCGCTTTCGCGCAGTTGCAAGCAGGGATTCCAAGACGCCTACTTTGCGGTGCGCTTTGAGGGTGGGAGACACTGATGGTCTCCTCGGTCGAAATGGTCCTTTGGGCAATCCACCACGCCACGACGCTGCTCTTTGGCGTCTTTGCCTCGGCGGCGCTGTGCGGTGTCGAGATCAACCGGCGTCATGCGCTTGAACTGGTGTTGGTCGGTGCCGTGACCGGATACGCATTTGGCCTCGCCAATGCCGTCGGCGGCGAGCTTTTTGCCCGCCAGGTATATCCGCTCGTCGTGCATCTGCCGCTCGTCATCTATTTGTGCGCGCGCTACCGCCTGAGCCCGCTGCTTGCCGTGCTCGGCATTACGAGTGCCTATCTGAGCTGCCAGTTCAGCAATTGGATGGGCATCGCCGCATTTGCCGCAACCGATTCTCAGATCGCGTACTATCTGGCGCGCATCGCGACCACACTCGCCGTCTTTGCCGTCCTGTTGCATTGGGCCGGCGACATCGGTCCGCGCTTGGCGATTAAAAGCACCACCGAGCTGGGCATCCTTTTAATCCTGCCGCTCGTCTATTACGTCTTTGACTATGTCACCAACGTCTACACCACACTGTTCCACTCGGGCTCGGTGGTGACGGTTGAGTTTTTGGCATTTGCGCTCTGTGCCTTCTATCTTATGTTTCTTGCCGTTTACCTGCGCGAATACGAAGAAAAGGAAACCGCCAAGCGAGAGCGCTGGATGCTCGAAACCCGCGACAGCGCCGCCATCAAAGAGCTCGAGGCTTGGCGTCAATCTGGGCGCGAGCTGTCGATTCTTCGCCACGACATGCGCCACTTTCTACGCGGCCTGGCCGCTTTAATTGAGGAGGGGCACACCGACGAGGCGCTCAAACGCATCGACGAACTCTGCGAAGCCGGCGACCGCACCGCCGTACGCCGCTTCTGCGCCAACGAGACGGTAAACATTGCGCTTTCGTCATTTAACTCGGAAATCAATAGCAACGGCATTACCGCCAACCTGCGCGCCACCGTACCCGAAACCATCCACGTAGGTGACGCCGACCTGTTTAGCGTGCTCTCAAATGCCTTGGAAAACGCTATCACCGCCGCAAGCGCCGCACCCCAAGGAAAGCGATTCGTCGACTTTGACCTGCGATTAGAGGACGGCCAGCTGCTGCTGTTAGTTTCCAACACGTTTGACCGCGCGCCGCGCATGGTCGACGGCATGCCCGTGACCCGGCATGCGGGCCACGGCTTTGGCACCAGGAGCATCAAACTTGCCGTGGAGCGCATGAACGGCAACTGTCAGTTCCGCATTAACGGCGATCGGTTTGAGCTGCGCGCTGTGATGTAGAAG
>UROJ01000263.1 GCA_900549335.1 uncultured Collinsella sp. | reverse complement strand
GGTGAAGGCCCCTTTCGGGGCCTTCTTTTTATAAAAATTCGCCTACTCGGTGGACTTCGGGTTCTAGGTCTACGTCGAACTGCTCTTTGACTTTGGCTTGGATGTCGCGGATGAGTTCGTCAACGTCGGCGGCGGTGGCGTGGTTGGCGTTGACGATAAAACCGCAGTGCTTTTCGCTTACCTGCGCGCCGCCAACGGCGTGTCCTCGCAGGCCGGCATCCATGATGAGTTTGCCGGCAAAGTAACCCTCGGGGCGCTTGAAAGTGGAGCCGGCGCTCGGCATGTCGAGCGGCTGCTTGTCCTCGCGGCGCTGGCGGTAGTCGTCCATGTCGGCCTTGATCATCGCGGCGTTGCCCGGGGCGAGATTGAAGGTGGCCGAAAGCACGATAAAGCCGTCATCGGCGATGCGGCTCTTTCGATAACCCAGGTTGAGCTCGTCGACATCGAACTCGATGATATTGCCGCTGCCGCGGGTGCCGTCGTCGAGCTGGCGAGCGGGTTTGTAGACGCGCACGGACTCCAGCACATCGGCCATGCAGGCACCGTAGGCACCGGCGTTCATGTAGCAGGCGCCGCCGACCGATCCGGGGATGCCCGAGATGGGCTCCATGCCGGTGAGACCGGCCTCGGCTGCCGCGGCTGCGACATCGGAAAGCAGCGCGCCGGCTGCCGCCGTGACGTGCGTGCCGTCGATCGTAATGTCGGAGAGGCCTTCGCCCAGCGCCACGACGACGCCGCGGATGCCCTTGTCGCCGACGAGTAGGTCGGAGCCGTTGCCCACGATGGTGAGGGGCAGATCGCAGCGATAGCAGGTATCGAGCGTGGCGACGAGGCCCTGCTCGGTATCGGGCGTGACAAAGACGTCGGCCGGGCCGCCGATCTTAAACGTGGTGTGCTCGCGCATGGGCTCGCTCATCAGTACGTTGTCCTCGCCGGCAACGCCAGCAAGCGCGCACAGCAGGTCCTCGTTAAAAAAGTCGTTCTCGTGCATACGAATATCCGCCTTTTGGTGGTCGTTGTCATCAATCGATTGCAATATACCCCACCCGGACGGATTTGGTGCGCTGGCGGCGATAAAACAGCCGTCTACCGGATTGGTAAAGTGTTTATCACCGAGGTAGAGGGGTAGTCGCTATACTTTCAAGAGATTGCGCGTAAACCCGGAAGGAGCGAGATGGCCAACAAAGTCACCCTCAAGCAGATCGCCCAGGAGGTGGGGCTTTCCCCCTCGTCGGTCTCGCTTGTGCTCAATAATCGGCCCTGTCGCATCTCGGAAGAAAACCGCAAGCTCATCAAAGAGGTCGCGGCGCGCAACCACTATGTTCCCAACCAGATCGCGCGCAGCCTGGTCATGCGCGAGTCGCGCACCCTGGGCCTTATCGTCCCTAACATCGAGAGCCGCTTTTTTGCCTCGCTCGCCGGTAGCCTGGAAAAGCGCTGCCGCGAGGACGGCTATGCGCTCTTCATTACCAGCTCGGGCGGAAGCGCCGATGACGATCTGGAGCTGCTGCGCCAGCTGGTGACGCGCGGCGTTGATGGCGTCTTCCTGGTCGTAGGCGACGAGTTCTCCGACGACCGCGCCCTGCGCGAAGAAGTCAGCCATCTGCCTATCCCTGCCGTGATGGTCGACCGTGCCATTGAGGGGCTCGAGTGCGACAAGGTGATGTTCGACCACGAGATGGGTGGCTACATGGCCACTCGCTATCTGATCGAGCAGGGCCACCGTCGCATTGCCTGCTTGGTTAACGCGCGCCGTTCCAATACGGGGCGTAAGCGACTTGCCGGCTATGAGCGCGCGCTGCGCGAGGTTGGCCTGCCTATCGACGCACGTTTGGAGTTTGAGAGCGAGTACTACATTCCGAGTGCCTATGAGGCCTCGGAGGCGGTGCTCGCAACTGATGCCACCGCTGTGTTCGCAAGTTCGGATAACATCGCCCTCGGTCTGCTCAAGCGCTTGCACGAGATGGGGAAGAGCATCCCGGGCGATATCTCGGTGGTGAGCTATGACAACTCGGCGGCCGACGTTCTCTTTGAGCCGGCGCTGACCGCGATTGAGCAGGATCCTGGTGTCCTTGCGGAGCATGCTTTTGGCTGCATGTCCAAGCGTCTTGCCGGTAGGGGCGGCAGGCGTGCCGAAGAGGTCGTCCTGGAGCCGGCGCTTATCGTTAAGGGCAGCGTGCTCGAGCTTACCGAATGTAGCTAAGCGTACTTGTTTGTTTGCATAGATTGCATGCGGAG
>UROJ01000262.1 GCA_900549335.1 uncultured Collinsella sp. | reverse complement strand
GAGGAATACCGTTGATGATGCGCTGAGAGTTCTCGTCAGAGAGAATCGAGGTCATATCGGTAAGGGTGAGCGACGGGCACACGGCGTTGCAGCGAACGCCAAACTTGCCGCCCTCCTTGGCGACTGCCTTGGTTAGACCGTTAACACCGGCCTTGGAGCTCGCGTAAGCCGCGGTGCCGAGCAGGCCGCCGCCGATCTTGCCAGCAACGGAACTCACGTTGACGATAGTGCCGGCGTGGGCCGCCTTAAAGTGCGGGTACACGGCATTCATCATAGTGAAGGTACCGTTGAGGTTGATGTCGATGGTGCGACGCCACTCGGTGTCATCGATCTCGTCAAACTTCTTGGTGCTGATGACGCCAGCACAGTTGATCAGGATGTTGGTTTGCGGCAGATCGGTGAAAATCTGCTCGACAGTCTCACGTGCCTTGGGCGCATCGGCGACATCAAGCTGATAGAACTTGTTGCCCTCGCCAAGCTCGGCCACAGCGGCCTCGCCCTTAGCAGCGTTCCTTGCGATGAGCGCGACATGTCCGCCGCCCGCGACGATGCCCTTGGCGATCTCGAGGCCAATGCCCTGAGTGCCACCGGTAACGATCGCGGTTTTGCCCGTGAAGTCAAATGCCATGACTCCATCCCCCTTTATGTAAGGTGTCTCCTTGCGGGAAGTTGGAGCATCGCACGTGGCGATAAATGAGTCCCAGTCGTCATGGTGGTGACAACCCCTCGCCTAACCGCGTGCATGATAATTCTTTAAAACGCTACAATTATTGAATGATTTTAAGTCTTAATACACTCTTAATATTGACTGGCAGTCAAGTAGATTTTTGAAACATGCCTCAAAATCTGCCGGTTAGGATGTGCGTACGTGGGTATCATCTTTCACCGAAAATAGTTTCTAGTGTTAGGGGTTTTCGGTGGAAGATACCGATTTCCATGAGCTTGGGCGTCAGCTCTTTACCGAGTTTGGCAGCATACACCAGCGCGTTTCGCGCTTTGCCGACCAGGCCCTGGGTGGCGAGATGGCCGTCATGCGCGCCCTCATGCGCGCCGGCGGCTCGCTCACGCCGAGCGAACTCGCCGATCGTGCCTGGGTCTCGAGCGCCCGTATCGCCAATATCCTGCGCGCCCTCGAGGCCAAAGGTTGGGTCGAGCGCGAGCACTCAAAGACCGACCGTCGTCGCGTACACGTCACGGTGACCGACAAGGGATTCCAGGTCATCGAAATCAAACGTCGGGAATTCGAGGACCGCACCGCGGCCTTCCTCGAGCAGCTTGGCGAAACAGATACCCAAGAGATGGTGCGCCTTCTAAGACGTGCCAACGAAATTATCGACCGCAATCAAGAAAGGAGAGATGCCGAGTGAGGATTCTCAGACTCTTTAAAAAGCATATCCTGGCACTGTTCGCAGCTATCGTACTTATCGTAATCAGCTGCAACGCCGATCTGGCGCTGCCTACCTATATGAGCGACATCGTCGACGTGGGCGTGCAGCAAGGTGGCATCGCCTCGCCCGTGCCCGACACCATCCGCACCGAATCGCTCGACGACCTCGAACTCTTTATGGGCGCCAAGGACGCCAAGGCTGTGGAGGCCGTGTTTAGCAAGGCAGACAATAACGACATTCGAACGTACAAGGGCACCGAGGAGGAGCGCGCCGACGGCGGCAAGATTGCCGACATCATGAGCCTGCCCGAGACCGTCGTGCTCGCCTTCAACCAGGGCATCGACGCCGACTCCATGGGCGACATGACCGGCACGTCCAGCGAGAAAGACAGCAACGCTGCCCAGGCCATGCCCACCCCCGAGCAGATGGCGGCGATGACGCCCGAGCAGCTCGCCGAGATGCAGCAGAAGGCCGCAGCGGCGCAGAACATGCAAAAGCAGATTGATGCCGACGGCGGCAAGATCACCATGAAGAGCCTGCGTCTAGGCGTTGAAGGCGGCCTAATCGACCAGGGCAAGCTCGTCGAGGGCGCCAACGATATGGCAGACAAAATGGGCTCCATGTCGGGCTCCATCGTCACCCAGCGCGCCGTGACCTACGTGCAAGAAGAGTACAAGGCGCAGGGCATCGACCCCGCCGATGTGCAGAACGCCTACCTGGGCCGCATGGCGACCACGATGTTTGGCCTGTGCCTGATCTCGCTGGTCGCCACCATCCTGACCGGCGCCGTGGCGTCGCGCACCGCCTGCTCCATCGCCCGCGACCTGCGCCGCGAGACCTTCAACAAGGT
>UROJ01000261.1 GCA_900549335.1 uncultured Collinsella sp. | reverse complement strand
GGGTAGCAGCGCGTCGGCGTGCAGCACGCGCAGCGGTTCCTGGCGGCTAAAGACCGCGGTGCCCGAATAGCCTTTACGCTCGGCGTAGCTCCAGGTTTGGTGATAGCCGGGCAGGTCAATATCGACCTGGCCCTCCTGCAGCTTGGTTTCCTGCAGCGCCAAGATATCGACGTCGAGTTCTTGCGCGATCTGGATAAAGCTCGGGTCCTTTTTGAGAACGGCGCGCAGGCCGTTGACGTTCCACGAGGCGAAAGTGTAAGTCTGAGGCATGGTGTCCTTTCGACGGGGTTTGCAGGCTTAAGATTAGCGCAACAGGGGCGGGGCGGTCTCCGTGGGCGACGGCGCAATCGCGGCCGCCCCGACCAACATGGACGGAGGACAAACATGACGCAAGCGATAACAGATCCCAGGCAGGCCTCCGCCGCGCTGGCGGAGCTGTTCAATACCCACGAGCGCGTGGTGTTCTTTGGCGGCGCTGGTGTTTCCACGGCAAGCGGCATTCCCGATTTTCGCAGCGTGGACGGCCTGTATCACCAGCAGTTTTCCTATCCGCCCGAGACCATGCTGTCGCACAGCTTTTACGAGACACATCCGGCGGAGTTCTTCGACTTTTACCGAACCAAGATGATCGCGCTTAACGCTAAGCCCAACCGCTGCCACACCAAGCTGGCCGAGCTGGAGCGCGTCGGCAAGCTTGATGCCGTGGTGACGCAAAACATCGACGGCTTGCATCAGATGGCGGGCTCGCAGCGCGTGTTTGAGTTGCACGGATCGGTCCATCGCAACATTTGCCAGTCGTGCGGAGCGGTCTATAGCGCCGAGTGGATTTGCTCGCGCGAGCACGAGGACGCCGCGGGCGTGCCCGTGTGCCCCGCGTGCGGTGGTCGCATCAAGCCCGATGTGGTGCTCTACGAAGAGCCGCTCGACGAGCATGTGTTGACCGGTGCCGTTGCCGCCATCGCCGCGGCCGATGCCCTCATTGTAGGCGGGACCTCGCTCGTGGTGTATCCGGCGGCGGGCCTTACACGCTACTTTACCGGCGATACGCTGGCCATATGCAACCTTGCTCCCACCGATCAGGATGCAAATGCCGACCTGCTGATTTCTTGCGACATCGCGGCCGCGTTTGCGTTCTAGCCCGCGCGCGCGGATACAATAGAAAGACTGAGTGCAAAGCGACCCCGCCGCCAGCTCCCCAAGCTCGGCGGCGTGGGCATTTTAGGAGGATGTTCATGGCGAACGACAGCAAGACATGGCGGTGCGGAAAGTATGAGCTCAGCTTTGACCGCCCGCGCATCATGGGCGTCCTCAACGTGACGCCCGATTCGTTTAGCGATGGCGGGGAGCACTTCGACCCGGATGCCGCGATCGAGTATGGCCTGACGATGCTCGACGCCGGCGCCGACATCATCGACGTAGGCGGTGAGTCCACGCGCCCCGGTTTTACCCCGGTCAATCCCGACGAGGAGGCTCGCCGCGTGCTGCCCGTGGTGCGCGCGCTGGCCAAGGAGGGCGCCATCGTCTCGATCGACACGCGTCACGTGGCGGTTGCCAAGGCGGCCGTGCGCTGCGGCGCCTCGATCGTCAACGACGTGACCGGCTTCACCGACCCCAAGAT
Organism: uncultured Collinsella sp.; assembly: GCA_900549335.1. Taxonomy (GTDB): domain Bacteria; phylum Actinomycetota; class Coriobacteriia; order Coriobacteriales; family Coriobacteriaceae; genus Collinsella. Next base: position 621 of record UROJ01000261.1, on the reverse strand, counting down.
GGTCGAGTTTGTTAAGACGAGCACCTGCGGCGTCATCGTGATGCACGCCGGCGAGGTCGCCGCGCCCGCGCGCACGCACGCAACGGTGCAGCTCGATACCTCGGCAGCGGCGTTTGTTGCCGAGAAGGCACGCGAAGCGGCTGCCGAGGCCGCGCGCGAGGCCGAGAAGCCGGCCCGTCGCCGTCGCGGCAAGTTGCTGGGCGAGCCTAAGCCGGAGGCCAAGCTTCCGGGCGGCGTGGTGCAGCCCTCGTTGCCGTTTGGTGAACCGGAGCCCACGTCTGAGCCCGCAAGCGAGCAGGAGGCGCCCGCCGCCGAGCAGGCTACTGCCGCCGAGACCGTCGCACCCGCGCCCGAGGCCGCGCCCGCAGCCACCGAGGCCGCATCGGAGCCCAATGACCACCTGGCCGCCATGATGCGCCGCAGCGCCCGCCGCGAGGAAGCCTACGTGCCCACCTCGCAGCTCCGCCGCTTCACCCTGCCCGATTCGGCGCCCATCATGCGCCGCGTCATGGGCTTTCTGTCCGACCAGGCCCGCGCGCTCATCCACGCCGGCGTGTCGCGCGACCGCATCTGCATCGATCCCGGTCCGGGCTTTGGCAAGACGGCCAACGAGGACATCGT
>UROJ01000260.1 GCA_900549335.1 uncultured Collinsella sp. | reverse complement strand
TCATAGACAACGGTCGAGGGGATCTCGTGGTTGGCAATTTTGCAGAAGATACAATCGCACATAGTTGGTTCCTTTCTCACAGACCAAGGTAATTATATTTGGTCGGGATGGCTAGAACGAGAGGTTGTCGTCGGTGTTGGCGGCTTCGCCGTCGGCGAGCACGTCGTTGCCGTCGACGTCCTTAAGAAGCACCGAGACCTTCTGCTCGGCATCGGACAGGCGGGTGCGCAGGCTCTTGAGGAGCTCGACGCCGCGGGTATAGCTCTCGAGCGATTCCTCGAGCTCCATATCGCCCGACTCCAAGCTGCGAATGATGAGCTCCAACTCCTGCGAGGCCTGCTTGTACGTAAGCTGCTCGACCGGGGTTTTCTCTGCCATATCTGTTTCCTTTCCTAAAGGTTTATCGCTATGAAACGCGGTCTACTCGACCGTATCGACCGTTGCCGCAACGTTACCGTCTGCCATGCGCACGCGAATGGCGTCGCCGGGCTTAAAGGTCTTGGCGCTCGTGGCCACCCCATCATCGCTGTACGCGATGGAATAGCCGCGGGCAAGCACCTTGAGCGGCGACAGGGCATCAAGCGACGCGGCAGCTCGGCCCAGGTCGGACGCGGGCTTGCTGAGCATCGAACGTCCCTGATGCTCCAGACGGGAACTCGCAAGCGTGAGCGCATGGCGCTTGCCATCGAGCCCCGAGGTGCTTGTAACCAGACGCTCGGGCAAGCGCTCAAAGTTGGAGCGGAATGTCCCGACCGAGCGTACTATGGCGCCCGACAGGCGATCAGCAGTCAGCGCAAGCTCCGATTCGCGACGCTCAACCATAAATGTGGGGTCGTTGAGGCACGGGCGGCACGCAGCCGCATCGAGTGCATCGCCCAAGCGAGCCGAATAGGTATCCCAGGCACGGCGACCACGCTGATCGAGCATCTCCAGGTCGACCTGGGCCGACCCAATCATCGATGCCATCGCGGCACCCAGGCGCTGATGGCGCGCCTCGAGTACATCGGCCAACTCCGTCATAGCCGGCGCCACCGATTCTGCCGCCGCCGTGGGCGTGGAGGCGCGGCGGTCGCTCACCATGTCGCAAATCGAGGTATCGGGCTCATGGCCAATGCCGGTCACCACGGGCACAGGACAAGCCGCCACCGCACGGGCAAGCTCCTCGTCGTTGAAGGTCATGAGGTCCTCGAAGGAGCCGCCGCCGCGCACCAGCAAGATGCAGTCGGGCGCTGGCGTGATGGCGGCGGCACGGCGCAGGCCCTCAATAAGCTCGGCCGGCGCACCCTCGCCTTGAACCTTAGCGCCCACGCAGACGAGCTCGACGAGCGGGTTGCGACGACGCAATGTGCGCTTGACGTCGTCGATTACGGCACCCGAAAGCGAGGTAACGACCGCCACGCGGGAGCAAAACACCGGGATGCGGCGCTTACGCGCTTCGTCCATCAGGCCCTCGCGGCGTAGCTTTTCGGCCAGTTGCGCCACTTGTTGACGCAGCAGACCCTCCCCCGCCAGCGAAAACGAGCGAGCGACAAAGCTCATGCGGCCCGTGGCCTTATAGAGATTGAAGCTGCCCTTAAAGCTCACCTGCATGCCGTCGCGCAGATCGAACGTGCGCTTGAGATAGGCGCCCTTCCAGATGATGCAGTCGACGGCCGCCGAGTCGTCCTTGATCTGAAAGTAGCAGTGGCCGCTTCGGGCGTTGGGACCACGAAAACCCGTGACCTCGCCCAAAACGCTCAGCTGCGGAATGGCATCGAGCGCGCCGGCGGCGATCTCCACCGCCTGGCTCACGCTGAGCTCCTTGCGCTCCTGATCGTCCGAACCGTCGAACTCGGCGGAAACGGCATTGCCGGTTAGATTCCAGCCCGCCACGCAGCCTCCTTTCGTCATCGTGCACATGGGCTCCGGCCCTGCGCAAATTCAAGTCCAACACATAGTACAGCGCCGCGGGGACACGAATCCCCGCGGCGCCTGCCTGTCCCATTTGTTATCGGTTGGAGTTTCTGTTGTAGCGAGCCATAAGATAGAGCAGCTGAATAATCGAGGTGAGCGCCGCAGCCACATAGGTAAGCGCGGCGGCCGTCAGCACCTTCTTGGCACCGTTGACCTGCTTGGAGCTCATACCCGACTGCTCAATATACGCCACGGCACGCCGGCTGGCATCAATCTCGACCGGCAGCGTAACCAGTTGGAACAGCACGCTAAACGAGAAGAAGATCAGTGCGAGGGTCGTGAGTCCCGCGATGTTCATAAAC
>UROJ01000259.1 GCA_900549335.1 uncultured Collinsella sp. | reverse complement strand
TAGGTCAGACCGATCTCAACGCGCTTCTCACGCGGGAGGTCGACACCATTAATACGGGCCAACGTAGTCTCCTCTCTTAACCCTGACGCTGCTTATGACGGGGGTTCTCGCAAATGACGAGGACCTTGCCATGGCGCCTAATGATTTTGCACTTATCGCACATCTTCTTGACCGAAGGACGTACCTTCATCGTTCTTCCTTTCGGTAGCGCTCAAACTACTTCCCTACTATCTACTCGCCCAGCCGCAGGCGTTTAAAACTATGGCTGGTCTTCACACACAATCCGACCGTAGGTTGAGCTAAGCCTGCAGCCGGAAATGGAGTGCGTGTATGCGTGCCGCTATTTGTAGCGATAGGTGATGCGGCCGCGGGTCAGGTCGTACGGGGAAAGCTCCACGACAACCCTGTCACCGGGGAGAATACGGATGTAATTCATTCGGATCTTGCCAGAAATGTTGCACAGAACCGAATGACCGTTCTCGAGCTCAACCTTAAACATGGCATTGGGCAACGGTTCCTTTACCGTACCCTCGAGCTCAATTGCGTCTTCCTTCTTCACAAGCAATCATCTTTCTCTAGAAAACGACAGCGATTGAGTATTCTACAACACGTATGCACGCATCGTAATAACTTCGTAATGGCTCCACAACTAAGCGGAACTTGTTACATTTGAAATGTAAAACAAAGCCGTTCCCTGATGCCCAAGATCGCCTTGAAATGAGAAGGCATAGACCTTGGGGTCATGCCTTCGAAATTGAAAGGCGAGGTTGGGCATCAGGGGGCGGCGACTTTTACATTTCACCGCCTTGCAAGGAACACCAAGCACCCTGGGCATCCGTGGTGAGAATCACCGGACCGTCATTGGTAATGGCGACGGTGTTCTCGTAGTGCGCGGCGGGCAGGTGGTCGTTGGTCGTAACAATCCAACCGTCGGAGCCCGTGCTCACATGGTTGGAACCCATCGTAACCATCGGCTCGATGGCAATGACCATGCCGGCCTGGAGGCGAACGCCCCTCCCCTTCTTTCCATAGTTAGGAACGTTGGGGTCCTCGTGCATCACGCGGCCAATGCCATGACCCACATAATCACGAAGCACGCCGTAACCGTGAGACTCGGCGAGGGACTGAACGGCATAACCGACGTCCCCGATATGGTTACCGGGAACAGCCTGCTCGATGGCAGCCTTAAGGCAATCGCGCGTGACCTCGCACAAAGCCTTGGCTTCGGGCGTGGGGGTGCCGACGAAAAACGTCCATGCGTTATCGCCGACCCAACCGTCGACAACGGCTCCCGTATCGATGGAGATGATATCGCCATCGCGCAGGATCATGTCGGGGTTGGGAATACCGTGGACCACGGCATCGTTGATCGATGCGCAAATGGTCCCCGGGAACCCGCCGTAACCCTTAAAGGCAGGGGTGCCGCCATGCATGCGGATAATCTGCTCCGCGAGCTGATCGAGCTCAAAAGTCGAAACGCCGGGGCGCACCATGGCTCCAACGTGGCGGAGCGCCATCTTAGATAGCGCTCCTGCCTTCTTCATCTGCTCGATTTGCGTTGCAGACTTAATCTTGATCATAGACCGAGAGCCTCTTTGACATCCCCGTACACGGTCTCGCGAGCCTGGTCACCGTTGACCGACTTGAGCAGACCCTGGCCACGATAGTAGTCGACGAGCGGGCTCGTGGACTTCTCGTAGACGTCGAGACGGTTCTTGATGGTCTCGGGCTTGTCGTCGTCGCGCTGATACATCTCGCCACCGCACTTGGGGCAGGTGGCATCGGCAGCAGTGCCGGTGTAACCGCAGGCGCGGCAGGTGCGACGCGAAGACAGACGATCGATAATGACCTCAGGGGCCACATCGACCAGAAGGGCGCAATCGATCTCGCGACCCATGGCGGAGAGCTCGGAATCGAGCGTCACAGCCTGGGCGGTGTTGCGCGGGAAGCCATCGAGAATGAAGCCCTGCTGGGCGTCATCGGCGGCAAGGCGCTCCTTGACAAGGTCGATCACGAGCTGGTCGGGAACGAGCTCGCCAGCGTCCATGTACTTCTTAGCCTGAATACCAAGCTCGGTGCCGCCCTTGACGGCAGCACGCAGCAGGTCGCCCGTGGAAATGTGGGCGACGCCAAACTCGGCGACGAGCTCCTGTGCGACGGTACCCTTACCGGCACCCGGAGCTCCGAGCAATACGAGGTTCATGAGCAATCCTCCTCTATCCTATTTAAAGAATCCATCGTAATCATACATCTTGATCTGGCCTTCGAGCTTA
>UROJ01000258.1 GCA_900549335.1 uncultured Collinsella sp. | reverse complement strand
ACCGCCGCATACCGCGGCAAGAGCCAGCCCGCCCAGAATCCGTACGCCCGAGCCCGCCAAAATCGCCCAGGTACCGACAGCGCATACCAGCCGCAACAACGCCGCCACGACAGCACCCGGCCCCGGCAAGATCAGCGGCTGCGCCACCAGCGCCGCCACCAGCATCCACGCGGCAAGCCAAAAGGCGGCGGCGGCACCTGCTGCCGCCGCCGCCTTCATACGCTCTGCCATTTGTCGAGCAAACGCGCGCACGGGCTACTCCATGTAGTAGAAATCGTCAGCCGGAAGTTTACCACCCACGGCACTCGCGTCCGCGTCGGACAGCACCTGCAGATACCCGCTAAGTGCCGCCTTCATATCCTTGCCCGTCTGGCAGACAAGCATGCACCCGGGAATCGCCTTCTCGGCGATCTTGGCGTTATCCACGATGCCGGCATCGACCACGGCCTGCGCCCAGTCTGCTGGCGCCGCATTGACAGCCTTAACGCTCGCCGCATGGCAGCTCAAGAACTCCGCCACGGCCTCGGGATGTTCCTCGGCAAACGCGCGGCGCACCACGGTCACACCCGTCAGCAAGCGCGAACCCGTGTCACCTGCCAGCTCGTCCCACACATCGGTCAGGCTTACCGGAGCCGACAGCTTGCCCTCGCTCTTTGCGATGGCAGCTGTCTTGAACGGCTCCGGCAGCACGCCCACGGCGGACGGGTCGGCAAGCAGGGCCGACAGCACCTCGGTGGGCTCGCTCTTAAACTCGAGCGTCACCTGTCTGGTCAGGCCCGCGCGCTCCAGCAGGTAGTTCATGACGTACTCCGGTGTGGTGCCCTTGCCCGTCATGTAGACGGTACGACCCGCCAGATCGCCAAACGAGGTAACGTCCGCGTCGCCCGTCACAACGTTCAGCACGCCCAGCGTGTTGATGTCGATGACCTGCACAGCGCCCTCGGTCTTGTTGTAGAGCACGCTCGCCACGTTGGCGGGCACCAGGGCAATGTCGATATCGCCCTGAATGACCTTGGGCACAATCTCGTCGGCGGCAGTGTTGATCGCAAAGTCGAACTCGTTGTCCGTCTCGCCGTTTGCGGCCTGGTCCATAAACTGCACCAGGCCAATCGAGGTCGGCCCCTTGAGCGAGGCGACGTGTACCTCGACCGGCTCTGCAGCAGCACCGGCGCCGTCCGTGGCAGCCGAGCCCGCGGCAGACCCGGCACCGGCAGCCCCGCCGCCACAGCCCGCGAGCGCAAGCGACAGAGCGCCCGCGACGAGCGCCGCGGCAAACCCCCGGCGCGACATCTCAAAATCAAACGCGCGCATCGCTAGCACGTCCCCTCGTTAGGCATCGACCAGGCGTGATGGTCGGTATGCAGCAGCTCCTCGGCCAGCGGCGAGAGCGGCGCACCCAAGAACTCGCTGTAGCACGCCTGTACATCGGGATTCTCGTGCGAGAAGCGAATGTCCGCCTTCGCATCCAGGCCCCACAGCACCTGGCCGCGCTCGGCTGCCAGCTCGCAGCCGTCGTGGATGGGCTGACCGCCGCCACCGACGCAGCCGCCCGGGCACGCCATGACCTCAACGAAGTCATAGCTCACGCGACCGTCGCGAATCGCGTCGAGCAGACGGGCGGCGTTGCCCAGCCCGTGTGCCACGGCGACGCGCACCTTGGTGCCATCGATATCGGCCACGGCTTCCTTCCAGCCGTCCAGACCGCGCACGTCGGTGAAGAAGTCGGCGTCGGGGTTCTTGCCCGTCACCAGGTAATATGCCGAGCGCACGGCGGCCTCCATCACGCCGCCCGTGGCGCCAAAGATCACACCCGCGCCCGTGCCAAAGCCCAGCGGCGTATCGAGCGGCTCCTCGGTAAGCGTGTCGACGCTCACGTGGCTCGCGCGAATCATGCGCACCATCTCGCGCACCGTCAGCGCAACGTCCACGTCGGGCGCACCGCCCTCGCCCACCATGCTCGGCAGCGCACACTCGGCCTTCTTGGCCGTGCACGGCATCACGGACACCACAAACAGACGCTCGGGCTCCACGCCCAGCACCTTGGCGTAGTAGGTCTTGGCGATGGCGCCGAACATCTGCTGCGGCGACTTTGACGTGGACAGGCTGTCGACAAACTCGGGGTAACGTGCCTTCACAAAGCGAACCCAGCCCGGGCAGCAGCTCGTGAACATGGGCCAGCCGCGGCTGTCGCCCTCGCCCTTAGCGGCGGCACCCAGGCGCTCGAGCAGCTCGGAGCCCTCCTCCATAATGGTGAGGTCGGCCGAGAAATCGGTGTCGAAC
>UROJ01000257.1 GCA_900549335.1 uncultured Collinsella sp. | reverse complement strand
GACCGTATACTGGTCAACTTGGACGTATCCGCGCCCACAACTGAGAGGTTTTACTTCATGGGTTTCATCAATTTTATCGCCGAGCTGCTCAAAGACCCGCGCACTGCGATCGCCAGCTGGATTGCCGCCGGCCCGCTTATGGCCTACGGCTGCGTGTTCCTGATTATCTTTATCGAGACGGGCGTGGTGTTCTTCCCGTTCCTTCCCGGCGATTCGCTGCTGTTCGCCTCGGGCTTTTTTGCCCACAACGGCGGCTTTAACATCGTGGCTTTGCTGGCCGTTGCATGGGCCGCTGCCATCTTGGGCGATCAGTGCAACTTTATGATCGGCCATTTCTTTGGCAAAAAGATTATCGCTTCGGGCAAGGTCAAGGCCATGACGCCCGAGCGTATCAAAAAGTCCGAGGACTTCTTGGACAAGTGGGGCCACCTGGCCATCTTCCTAGGGCGCTTCTTCCCGTTTATCCGCACCTTTGTGCCCTTTATCGCCGGCATGGGCGGCATGCACTGGCGCAACTTTGTCATCTTTAACGTGCTGGGCGGCATTACCTGGTCGACGCTCTTTACGCTGCTGGGCTACTTCTTTGGTGGCATTCCCTTTGTGCAGGAGCACTTTGAGCTGCTGATTATCGGCATCGTCGCCGTGTCGATCATCCCGACCGTGGTCGGTCTGGTTAAGGCTAAGCTGGGCAAAAAGAACGCGTAGATCGAGCCAGCGCGCAAACCGTGCCGTTGAGGCCCGTCACCGCTTACGGTGGCGGGCCTTTTTGCTTCGGTCAAATGAAAATACTTTAGTTAGTTAAAGAAAAACGTTTTATCCAACGCATGTGGGGAGTACAATCTCGTGCATGCGAATCGACGTGCCATCGGCTTTGATGCTGTCCACGTGTCCCGTCCGGCTCTACGCTCCGGGCGTGCGACGTTGCGACGCGGTCGGCCTCGGTCCTTGCGTGCGGGTCCGCGAGTTTGCAACTGTGTATGTAAGGAGCGACATATGACTGTCGAGAAGAAGGATATCGATTGGGGTAGCCTTGGCTTTGGCTACATGAAGACCGATTACAGCTACGAGGCCCATTGGAAGGACGGCGAGTGGGACGAGGGCGGCCTGACCACCGACCACACCCTGCATGTCTCCGAGTGCGGCGGCATCTTCCATTACTGCCAGGAGGTCTTTGAGGGCCTGAAGGCCTACACCGCCGAGGACGGCAGCATCGTCTGCTTCCGTCCCGACATGAACGCCGAGCGTATGTACAACTCTGCGCAGCGCCTCGAGATGCCCCCGTTCCCCAAGGACAAGTTCGTTGAGGCCGTCAAGCAGGTCGTTTCTGCCAACGCCGCCTGGGTTCCGCCCTTCGGTTCCGGCGCGACCCTGTACGTGCGTCCGTTTATGATCGGCTCCGGTGACGTGATCGGCGTGGCTCCCGCTCCTGAGTACACGTTCCGTATTCTCGTGACCCCGGTCGGTCCGTACTTTAAGGGCGGCCTTAAGCCCGTTAAGCTGCGCGTTTCCGAGTATGACCGCGCTGCACCGCACGGCACCGGCAACATCAAGGCCGGCCTCAACTACGCCATGTCCCTCAAGCCCACGATGGAGGCCCATCGCGAGGGCTATGCCGAGAACCTGTATCTCGACTCCGAGTCCCGCACCTATGTCGAGGAGACCGGTGGCGCTAACGTCCTGTTCGTGAAGGAGGACGGCACGCTTGTCGTTCCGCAGTCGCACACTGACTCCATCCTGCCCTCCATCACCCGTCGCTCGCTCGTTCAGGTTGCTCAGGACCTGGGCATAACCGTCGACCAGCGCCCCGTCGAGTGGGCCGAGGTCAAGGCCGGCACCTTTGTGGAGTGCGGCCTGTGCGGCACCGCCGCCGTCATCTCCCCGGTGGGCGAGATCGACAATAAGGTTTATGGTGCCGATGAGACCGTGACCTTCCCGGCTGGCTACACCGAGATCGGCCCTGTGATGAAGAAGCTCCGCGAGACCCTGACTGGTATCCAGTCTGGTGCTGTCGAGGATAAGCACAACTGGGTTTACACCGTGGCGTAAGCTGCCATAGCTGTTCGGCCCGAGGGCAACCTTCCTTTCCGGCGCGTCCTCGGACATGAAAGAACCTCCGCTGCGCACTTCGTGCGGCGGAGGTTCTTTCGTCCTGCGGAGTGCGCCGGAAAGGAAGGTTGCCCTCGGGCCTGCGTTACCTCGGCGCTGCCGTTACGGGCAATATAGATCTGAATTAAAGATGGCGAGCGGCCTTTTAGGCTGCGCATTTGTTTTGCTTCGCGCCATGTGGGGG
>UROJ01000256.1 GCA_900549335.1 uncultured Collinsella sp. | reverse complement strand
GGCTACGGTCATCATCTGCTGCGGCCTGGTGATTCATGGCGAGCTGTGCAATACCGCCATGGAGGCCATTGTCGACCTGGCGACCCAGGAGCTCCATCCGCTGGCAAAACGCGCCAAGGACATTGCCGCCGCCTCGGTATACGTACTTTCAATCACCGCCGCGATTGTGGGCTTGCTGGTATTTGCCCACGCGCTCGGCTTTATTTAGAAAGGGATTCCCATGTCCGACAATATGCAGCCTATCGATGAAATTATGGACGACGAGTCCCCGGATGCTAAGGCGACCGAGGCCTATGAGGAAGTCGAGGAGTTCGAACCGTTTGAGGGCATGAGCGACGAGGAACTCGACGCCCTGTGCGACGAGGACGACAGCCTCGCGGGCTTTGGCGACGTTGAGCCCGGTTTCCGCAGTGGCTTCGTGGCCTTGGTCGGCCGCCCCAACGCCGGTAAGTCAACGCTGCTCAACGCCTGCTATGGCAAAAAGGTCGCCATCACCTCGCCGGTGGCCCAGACGACCCGCCGCCGCATGCGCGCCGTCGTCAACCGCCCCGGCTACCAGCTGGTCTTTGTCGATACCCCGGGTATCCACAAGCCCAAGGACGGTCTAGGGTCCGAGCTCAATAAAAGTGCGCTGTTCGAGCTGAACGATGTCGATGTTGTCGCGTTTTTGATTGATGCCACCAAACCGATCGGCAGGGGAGACGCCTGGGTTGCCGAGCGTGTCAAGAATGCCCGTTCCAAGAAGGTCCTGGTGCTCACCAAGGCCGATGAAGCCGACCCCGCACAGGTCATGGAGCAGCTTAAGGCCGCCCACGAGCTTATGGAATATGACGACGAGATCGTGACGTCGTCGGTCAAGAACTTTAACGTCGATGCCTTCATCGAGACCGTTGCGCACTTTTTGCCCGAGGGTCCGCGTTGGTTCCCCGAGGACATGGGTACCGACGCTTCCGATGAGACGCTCGTTGCCGAGTTTGTGCGCGAGAAGGTCTTGCGCCGCACCCGTGATGAGATCCCGCACTCTGTGGGCGTGATTTGCGATGCGCTTGAGCAGACCAAGAAGGTGCTGCGCGTGCACGCCACCATTTACGTCGAGCGCGAGGGCCAAAAGGGCATCATCATCGGCAAGGGCGGCGAGATGATCAAACATATCGGCATCGACGCCCGTCGCGATCTTGAGCGCATCTTTGGCACGCAGGTCTTTTTGGAGCTGGACGTGAAGGTCAAGGCTGGCTGGCGTGACGACGAGGCCCAGATTCGCCGCTTTGGCTATAACGCCGAGGATTAGGGACACGCGGCGCGCATGGCAGGCTCCCGGACATATCGCACAAAGGTACTCGTCCTCGATAAGACCAAGCTCAAAGAGACCGACCTGATTCTGACGATGCTTGACGAGCGGGGTCGGCAGGTTCGTGCCGTGGCAAAGGGCGCGCGCAAACCCGGCGGGCGCTTGGCGGCGCGCTGCGAGCTGTTCTGCACCGTCGATATGCTGCTCGCGCATGGTCGGTCGCTCGACGTGGTTTCTCAGGCCGAGCTCATGGAGGCGCCGCTCGGCGCCGCGCCCGATTACGAGATGACTTGCGCCGCAAGCGCGATTGCCGAGGTGGCGCGCGTGTGCTCGTTCGAGGACGCCGAGGACCCGTTTACCTTTGCCATCACGCAGCGAGCGCTTGCCTTGGTGGGCGGCGGGCTCGACGCGGCGCATATGGATCTACTTGTGGCGGCATATGCCTTTAAGCTGCTGTCCCACGTTGGCTACCGACCCGATTTTTCGGCCTGCGTGCTGTGCGGAGACCCCATGTTGTCGTATTTTTCGCCCCAGGCGGGCGGTCTCATGTGCGGGTCGTGCGCGTCGAGCGTTCCGGGTGCCGAGCTGGTGTCGACCGGTGAGGTCGCATGGCTGCGCGCCCTCATGTCTATGACCTTCGATGCGCTTATGGCCGAGAGGGTCGACCCCCATACCGCTGCCTTTTTGCTGGGGCTTTCGCACGTGTGGGCTGCGACGCACACCGATCAACGTCTCCGTGCGATGGAATTCATGTTGGGTCGGTGATGATGCGCATGGGCGGTCTGCTTGTGGTAACATACCGACCTGTTGGTACCTCGACCTTGGTTGCTCGCTCCACCGGCGGCTTCCCAGTCCGAGGCGAATTGCGTCGCCCGCGGGCGACAAGAAACGAAAGGTGAAACAATGACTGTTTCCAAAGAGCGCAAGGCGGAGCTGACTGCCCAGTTCGGTAACACCCCTGTCTCTTATACACATCTGACGCTGCCGACGAATTAGACGGTGTAGA
>UROJ01000255.1 GCA_900549335.1 uncultured Collinsella sp. | reverse complement strand
AGCTCCTGCTCCTTGCCCTCCTCGACTTCGATGGTCTGCTCAATGCTCGCCCCCGACTGCGCGGCGGCGCCGTTAAACCCATCGTGCGTGTAGGCGCGCGTTACGCCAGGCTTGCCCAGGCCAAAGGAATCCCCAACGGGAGTCTCGCCGTTGAGCGTCGTTTGATAGGTTCCGGGTTCTCCCGACCGGTTGGTCAAAAAGTAGCTGAGCGGCGTCATATTGTGCTGTTTGGCAATGCGGTCATAGGCCTCGACATTAACGACCGAGGTCTGCGCGCCGAGCGACACGGGCGCCGCCATCACGCCCTTGCCACCAGTTTCCTCATTTTCGATCTCATACTCGTAATAGACCATCGGAATCGTGTAGAGCACGGCCTTGTCACCCTCGCCGGCATGCGACTCATAGCTTACGCTTGCGCTGACCGTGCGCTCGCTCCGGTAGTCATAGCATCCCTCGGCGGCAAAATCGACTGAAGCATTCATCGCGACCAGGGGCGGACCGGTCTGCACCTCGACGGCAACGCCCAACTCGGCGCCAATGGTATAGCCCTGGGATGTCCCCGTGCCCTTTTCCTCTCCGTATGACGTGCCGCCCAACACCAGATAGCCGTATGCCTGCTCCAGATCCTCAACATAGGGCGCATCCTGCAGCACGGCAAGCACGCGCGGGTTGGTATAGACCTTGTAGCGGTCCTTGTACGTGATCTTGACGCTGTCGTTGTCGACATCGGGCAGCGCGAGCGAGATAAATGTGCCATAGGTAGTGCCGCGACGGTTGCTCTCGCTAATCACCTGCTCCTCGCCGCGGCGCACCTTTCCGTTCTCGTCGAGCGAAAAATGCGAGGCGGTCATCCAATAGTAGTCATCGTTCTTGCGCAGGTCCTCGTCGCGGTGCTTGCCCACCACGGCGATAAAGCTCTCGTTATAGCGGTCCGAACCCGAGACGCTGCCCGCCTTGACGTCGCTGATCCACACCTGCTCTATACCCTTGTGGTCATGCTTGTTGCTGCTGTTGTATTGCTGACCGCTCATGCTCATGGTTCCGACCATGGACCCCAAGCCCTGAGCCCCGCTCTGTGCCGTGTTGCAGGCAAAGTCGCGGAACACATCGCCGCCCACGAGCACCTCGTCGACCGCCAGCTGCTCGGACAGGCCGTCAAGGTTGGCAGTGGCAAGGGCAATAGGCGCCAAGGTGCACGGATAGCGCTTATCCTGAGCGCTATCCTTCCATGCGCTGTTGGGCACATGCATCAGCCCATAGGAGGCGAGGAGCCCGTCTCTGTATTCCTTGCAATCGGAAAGCTTGAACTCGCCAGACTCCGAGTCAAAATACGCGTAGCGGTACAGCGCGCCGTACAGCCCCTTGCTGCCGTCAGAAGCGCCGTAATCAAAAGCGCTGCGTTGCCAGTCATAGCCTGCAAGAATAAGGCCCGTGACGGTTTCACCCGTCTTCTTTCCTTCTTCATCGTAGGCGGCAAACGTGCCGAACGTCGCATTCGCAGCGACCATGGTCTTGCCGTTCGCGGAGAGGGAGATTGCGCCCGCGTCGCCCAGAGCATCGACATGGACGAGCGCACCCTTGGATGCATCCCACGAAAACAGCTCGCAATGCGTCGACTTATCAATATTCTTCTTGCCGTAGGGTGCCGAGACCACGATGGCGAGGTCATCGCAAAAATCGCGATCGAGGTCGCCGGCCGCTAGCGAAACGACAGGAGCTGACTGAAGCTGCGTCCAGGAATCGTTCCCGCCCTTGTTGTGCGTGGTGTAGTCCGCGGCGTTACCGGCATCGATCTTGACGACGCTTTGCTTCCAGTTGCCGCCCTCCAAGTCATACATGTCGACTACAGCCTTGCGCACGCCGTTCTCGTCGACATAGCAGCCCGCGTAGACAAAAAGCTCGTCGACGCCGTCGCCATCGACATCGCCCGCCTCGACATCAAAGACGGCGTCGTGCTCTTGCAGGTAACCGGCATCCAGGTACTTAAAACGGCCTTCGTACATCATATTAGTGTTGACCGTCACCGGCAGGTGTGTGTCGAGAGTGCGCGTACGCCCGTTGCTAAACGAGTAGAGGACCAGCTCAACCTTTCCGGCGTATGACTTGCCGTCAATCGTCATGGAGGAACTGTCGCCGTAGGCACGGAGCTCGGCAACGCGGCTCTTTTTGCCCGTGCTGGCGTCGCTGCAGAACTCAACACTCGTGGCGTGAATGCCCGAGAAACCGTTGTTGTCGTTGGCGAGTACTGTTGAGGACTCATTGTTGCTTAGGTACGACCAGGTGCCGCCACCGTAGTCGCTATGCTTGTAGAG
>UROJ01000254.1 GCA_900549335.1 uncultured Collinsella sp. | reverse complement strand
GCATCGGTGCGCTGGATATCGATGAGCTCAACGATCTGGTGAACAGCGCTATGACGGCTGACGGTGGGGTCGAAACGCCCGAGACCGGCACCGACTTTACCTACGACGATGCGCTGTCCACGACGTTTAAGGTGTTGTCGCCGGCCGATGCCTATCGCAAAAACGAAGAGACCGGCATGTGGACTGACATGTCTGGCGACGCCGACTTTATGGCCGCCAAGGTTGCCGACGGTATTGACGTGCACGTTGTGGGCGTGGTGCGACCTAACGAGACCGCCAACGCGAGTGCGTTGTCCCCGGGTATTGCCTATACGCATGCGCTGACTCGCCAGCTTATGGAGCGTGCCGCCGATTCGCAGATTGTGCAAGAGCAACTTGCCCATCCCGAGACGGATGTCTTTACGGGTAAAACTTTCGCCGAACTGCAGAGCGAGGCCAAACAGGGCGTGGATCTGGGCAGCATGTTCAGTGTGGACGAGGCGGCGCTCAAGGATGCGTTCTCGTTCGATACGTCTGCGCTCTCGAGTGCGGCCGGCGGTATGGACCTTTCTGGTATCGACTTGTCCGGGCTGGACCTTGACCTTTCGGGTGTTGGGAAGGACATCGACTTCAGCGACATCATGGACAAAGCGCCGGCACCAGATTTCTCGGGCATCTTTGACGGTCTGGAACTCACGCCCGAGCAAATGCAGCAGGTGGGAACGCTTGCCAACCAACTGTTTGAGGGATTTTTGCAGTCTGATCAGTTTAAGGCCCTGACGCCCGAAGACCTTAAGGACGCGTCAAAGCTTGCTTCCGCATTCTCGGCGTATCTTGAGAGTGATACGGCAGCCCAGCAAATCCTGGCCCAGCTCAAAGCGCTCGGCGGCGATGCCCTGGTCGAGCGCCTGCAACAGGCGATGACCGACTATGTGCAAAAGCAGCTGGCTCCGTATCTGCAGCAGGCTATGAATCAGGTGATGAAGACAATTAGCGAGCAGATAGCGTCGACGGTATCGTCCCAGCTCAAGGCGGGCGCGGCAGGGCTCATGGACCAGATGGCAACGCAGATGTCTTCGAGTTTTGCCAACCTGGCGAGCGCTATGCGTGTGGATGCGAGCGCCTTTGCGCGTGCCATCCATTTCAACATGGACGCCGAGGACCTGAGTTCGCTCATGATGAGCTACGCCAAGGCTTCGAAGCTCACCTACGATAACAATCTGACCACGTTGGGCTATGCGGATGAGGCAGACCCCATCTCGGTTAAGATTTTCCCGCGCGACTTTGAGGCCAAGGAGCGCGTGCTCGATCGCATCGATGCGTACAACAAGCAGGTCAAAGCTGCCGGCCACGATGAACAGGCAATCTCGTACACCGACTACATGGGTATCATCATGGGTTCGGTGACCGACATCGTGAACACCATCAGCTTGGTGCTCATCGCATTCGTGAGCATCAGCCTGGTCGTGAGCTCCATCATGATCGGTATCATCACCTACATCAGCGTGCTGGAGCGAAAAAAGGAGATTGGCATCCTGCGCGCGATCGGCGCGTCGAAGCGTAACGTGGCCAACGTGTTCAATGCCGAGACCTTCATCGAGGGCCTCATTGCCGGCGTCTTTGCCATTGTCGTCGTGGTGCTCGTGAGCTTCCCGGTCAATGCCTGGGCGCTTGCGGCCAAGCAGGTCCCCAACCTGATGAGCCTGCCCGTGCAGGATGCGCTGGTGCTCATCGCGATTTCGGTGCTGTTGACGGTTGTCGCCGGCCTGCTGCCGGCCCGTAGCGCATCCAAGAAAGACCCCGTGGAGGCCCTACGCTCCGAATAATGTGACAAAGGGACAGTCCCTTTGTCACGTCCGTTGATATGAGAGAAGAGTAGATGATCCTTTCGCTGGCCCCTATGGAGGGGATTACCGGGCATGTGTTCCGTCGCGTGCATGCGGAGTGCTTTGGTGCGCTCGACTGCTATTACACGCCGTTTTTGCCGCCGCCGCGGGTTGGCAACCGTTTTGGTGGCAAGGCGTTTAAGGAGATCGATCCTGCCAACAACCAGGGGCTCAACGTGGTGCCTCAGCTGATGTCCAAGAACGCGGACGAGTTTGTGTGGGCGGCGCAGGTGCTTGCCGACATGGGCTATCGCGAGGTCAACCTCAACTTGGGTTGCCCTTCGGGAACGGTTGTCGCCAAGGGCAAGGGCTCGGGTTTCTTGCGCAATCTCGACGAGCTCGAGGTGTTCTTGAGCGATGTGTGCGAGCGGTCGCCGTTGCCGGTATCGGTCAAGACCAGGCTGGGGCTGGAGAGCGACGACGAATACGAGCGCGTGCTCGATCTGTATTGCCG
>UROJ01000253.1 GCA_900549335.1 uncultured Collinsella sp. | reverse complement strand
TCTAAAAAGAGCTTCTACACCGATGTGCCTCCGCTCTATTTGGACGATGGTACGTGGGTCATTAAGTACTCGGTTCAAGCGCCGGGTACCGTTGGTTTTCGAGACCAGAATTACAACCGTAAAATGCTCAACTGCATGGAATGTGGCGTTCCAGTCGGAGTCATATTTGCAACCGAGGTGGGCTACAAGGTGCTCGGCCTTGCATTTGTTGAACGGTTCGAGCCCGAAAACGGATGGTTTGTTCTGCACGGTCCTGTTCATAAAGGCGGACCGGACCCTCGTTTTGCGCCCGACATGAGTTATCTGAAGCACATGCCCGTCGATATTGAGTTTGCCGGACAGGGTACGACCGACGACGAAAAGGTCCGCTATGCGTTAAGGCGCGAGCGATTGGGGCAGCAATGGTTCCGCAAGCAGCTCGTTGCCGCCTATGATGGCCGTTGCGCGGTGTCGGACTGCGGCGTCAGCGAAGCTCTGGAGGCTGCACATATCGAGAATTACTCGGGACCCAAATCGCAGGTTGCCAGCAACGGCATTCTGCTTCGGCGCGATCTTCATTCCCTATTTGATGCTCACCTGATTTCGTTTGAGCCTGTTTGCGGCGAATATCGGCTGTGCGGATCGTACCTGCTGGATAAGACCGACTACGTTTCCTTTGCGGGTGCGACGCTAAGGCAGCCGAATGAGCGTCAGTGGCGACCCAATACGGTGTTTCTTGAGGCCCATCGCATTGAGTTCGATCGCTCGGAAAAGAAGCGTGAAAAGGCGGGGCTTCTGCCGTATTAGCGTATTTGGCTTTGGCGGTCTTTTACGATCGTGTTGTTTGATCGGATCGCGTGGCGATGCAATCTCGCGCGCACTTGCTGGTGCATGCTCTTCCTGGTTTGAATAACGGGAAGGGAGCGAGCGTGAGCTGGCGAGGCGATATCGTGATGGGGAAGTACGGAAAACTGCCGCGTGCCCTTATCGACAACAATATGTTTCCGGGCGTAGAAGTTGATTGCGGGTCGTTTGCTGGCACCTGCCCTTGCTGCGGCTCGCAAATACCGTGTCTCGACATTCGGTTCATCGATGCGCGTGACAGACTCAGCGACGAAGTGAGAAAACAGACAGGCGTTCATATGCCGGTGTATCCGGAGAAATGCCCTGTTTGTGGCCTCGATATCGTGTATGACGCCGGCGACGAGGGATAGGTGATGCGGAGGAGCTGGCTGTGAAGGCATCTTCGTCTCTACAAATAAACCCCCTCACCGAGTTGCCTGTGGAACTCGGCGTGATGGTCGCGTGCCCAGGTAAAGAGCGCTTGGTCAAAGTCGGTGCGCGTGGCCGGGACGCCAAAGACGCCGGCAACTTCGACGCGTATAAACTCCAGTGCCGGCAGCTTGTTGATGGCAGTGAGGGCAAACGGGGACGAGGGCTCCTCGAACAGATAGCGGCTGCCTTGCAGCGCGTCGCAACTGGTGCACGTGTTGCCGAGCGACGGGGCTTTGGAAGCTCGCGCTCCTACGGGCTTGTAGCCGCAGCGCTTATGAAGATAGTCGCGGATCTCGCCCGGCACGCAGCCAAGAGCGGGCACGATGGCGAGTGCGTTGGCGTTGGCCGTGTCGATGGCAATGTGCCCGGCTTCGTTGGGCGCGTGCGCGATGACGATGCTCTCGTCGTTATCGGCTCGATAGGGAATGCCGAAGGCCGCGACCGAGGTCTCTTTGTGACATTTCCAGCACTCGCGCTTGCCCAGTACTAGATATATATACGGCGCCGAGGGGTCGGATCGGTCAACACCGGGCAGCCACTCGGCAAAGGGCTCGGGGTTGACGCCGCTGGGTACATACCAGATCTTCTTGGTCCGGTCCCATTTGGCGCCCAGCGCCTTGGCTTCTTCTTTGTGCGAAAAGGGGACATCGAGCTCAGTGCGCATGGCGGCTCCTTGGTGCTGCAGGTGCAAGTGGCTCAAGGATACCGCAGGGCGCAGACATCGCGGCGTTTTGCTGAGAAGTTGCGGTGCGGACTGATTGGTTATGCCGATGGATAGATTGGCAAGTAGATGGTCGGCTTTCGGCCAGTTGGGTGGCAACCTTGCCAAAAGCTTGACGGATTGCGGTTTAGATATCGGCGAATGAGCACTTTGGACGCACACGGCGAAAAGCCGCCGGTCGTTTACCGGAAACTTAACAGGACCGCCGGCCGCCGCCGGCGTGCGTGCTATCTTCGCGCCATGAGGTACTTTATCGTTTCACATAACGCCGCATTGGCGCTGTTGGCGCACATTTGGGCGGTTGGAACTGCCAGCGGATTTGGCGGCATAAAACAAAACAGCCCAGAGGACATAGCCTCTGAGCTGCGAACATTTGGTGGGCGTTAGAA
>UROJ01000252.1 GCA_900549335.1 uncultured Collinsella sp. | reverse complement strand
GGCCAAGCTCACGCTCGACCGTATGCTCGAGTACGCAGCACGCTAGAACAATGTTGCATGAGGGACGGTCCCTTATGTCACATTCAAGGGAGAGGATTCCTGTGGAAACCAAGCAATACCCCGATATGGAGTGCGACGTCGTCATTGCCGGCTGCGGCGTGGCGGGCCTGTACGCAGCTCTCAACCTGCCGACGAGCACGCGCGTGATCATGCTCTCCAAGGGCTCGGTCGATGAGTGCGATTCGATGCTCGCGCAGGGCGGCATTTGCGTGCTGCCCGAAGGCTCGGACTACGATGCCTTCTTTGAGGACACCATGCACGCCGGTCATTACGAGAACCGCCGCGAGAGCGTCGACATCATGATCCGCTCGAGCCGCTCGGTCATCAACGACCTGCTGGCCATGGGCGTGGATTTTGAGCGCAAGGCCGACGGCAGCCTCAACTTTACCCGCGAGGGCGCGCACAGCCGTCCGCGCATCGCCTTCCATGCCGATATTACCGGCAAGGAGATCACGACCAAGCTGCTCCAGGCCGTTCGCAAGCTGGATAACGTGCAGATTTTGGAGCACGTGGCCATGACCGACATCCTAACGGGCGAGCGTGACGGTGCCACGGTGTGCACCGGCGTCGTCGCCGTTCCCGTGGACGAGAACAACTCGGTTCGTCCCGCCGACGAGCTGGTAAATACCGCCGAGGGCGCGCATGCCGGCGAGCCGTTTAAGATCCATGCCCGCCACACGCTGTGGGCAACGGGCGGCATCGGCGGCGTATACGACCATTCGACCAACTACCCGCAGCTCACGGGCGATGCCTGCTACATCGCTCAGGAGCATGGCATTAAGATGGAGCATCTGGACTACGTGCAGATTCACCCCACGGGACTGTTCTCGCCGCAGCCGGGTCGCACCTTCCTGATCAGCGAGAGTTGCCGCGGCGAGGGCGCGATTTTGCTCAACGCCGCCGGCGAGCGCTTTACCGATGAGCTTCAGCCGCGCGATGTGGTCGCCGCCGCTATTCGCGAGCAGATGAAGCAGGACGGTGCCGAGCACGAGTGGCTGAGTTTTGCCCCCGTCGAGCGCGATGTGGTGACCGGGCACTTTGCCAACATTCGCGCGCGCTGCCTGGAGGACGGTCGCGACATCTTGGACGAGCCCATTCCCGTTACGCCCACGCAGCACTACTTTATGGGCGGCGTATGGGTCGATAAGGACGGCCGCACTTCGATGCCAGAGCTCTACGCCGCGGGCGAGACGGCTTGCAATGGCGTTCACGGCAAGAATCGCCTTGCATCAAACAGCCTGCTCGAGGCGCTGGTCTGGGGTCGTCGCGCCGCGTGGTGCATGCGTACCGGCGAGTCGCTGGCCGTGGAGCAGGCGGGCGATCCCGCGCTCGATGGCCGTCATCGCGCTCTGAGCGCCGACACCCTGGCAATCGATGATTTGGCCCGTGCTGCCGGCACGCAGGCCGTGGAGGAGTAGACCATGAATCCCATTACCATGAAGCTCGTCGCCGATGATCTGATTCTGCAGGCCCTGCGCGAGGACATCACGTTCGAGGACGTGAGCACGGCGAGCGTGTGTCCCACGGCGCGCCCCGCCACGGTGGAGCTTATCGCCAAGGCCGACGGCATCATCGCCGGCTTGGATGTGTTTGCCCGCACCTTTGAGTTGCTGGATCCGCAGAGCTCGGTGCTGCTCGACGTTGCCGATGGCGACGAGGTGCACGCCGGCGACCATGTGGGTCAGGTGCGCGGCGACGCGCGCGTGCTGCTTTCGGGCGAGCGTGTGGCGCTCAACTACCTGCAGCGCATGAGCGGCATCGCTACCTATACGCACCAGATGGCTGCAGCGCTCGAGGGCACCAAGACTGTGCTCGTCGACACGCGCAAGACCACGCCGGGTATGCGCGTGTTTGAGAAGGCGGCGGTCGAGATCGGCGGCGGCAGCAACCACCGCTACAACCTGTCGACGGCCGTCATGCTCAAGGACAACCACATCGATGCCGCCGGTGGCGTGGCGCGCGCGATCGAGATGGCGCGCGCCCATGCGTCGTTTACCACGACGGTCGAGATTGAGTGCGAGAACCTGGACATGGTGCGCGAGGCTGTGGAGGCCGGCGCCGACATCATCATGTTCGACAACATGACCCACGACGATATGGCTGCCGCGATTGAGCTTATCGCCGGCCGCGCCAAGACCGAGTGCTCGGGCAACGTGGACGCCAGCAATATCCGCGCGCTCGCCGACCTGGGCGTTGACTTTATTAGCTCGGGGGCGCTGACTCACTCTGCGCCGATTCTCGACCTCTCGCTCAAGCACCTGCGTCTGTTGGACGGTAAATAATGGACGCCCGCGAGCGTCGCCGTGCCATCATGGCCGTGCTCGAG
>UROJ01000251.1 GCA_900549335.1 uncultured Collinsella sp. | reverse complement strand
ATCCCATGCACTGGGCCCAAAAAAGAAAGGCTCCCATTGCTGGGAGCCTATCAAATCAGTGGTGGGCGATGAGGGATTCGAACCCCCAGCCTTGTGCGTGTAAAGCACCTGCGCTAACCGTTGCGCCAATCGCCCGTGCGGAGAGAGTATAGCAAAACAATCGCCTCATTCACCTCATATCCATTAAAGGTAACTCGCGCGTGTCACAGCGGAGCTGATTCAGTTGAGATTGCCTGAACATTCCGCCCCTCTTTACGCCCTCGGGTATACTCAAAAGCTACTGATTCGATTTGATGCCCAGCAACAGCAGAGGGGATAGTATATGTGCGGTTTTGTCGGTTTTGTCGGTGGGACGGATAACCAATCCGAGGTGCTCACCAAGATGATGGACCGCATCGTCCATCGCGGTCCCGACATGGGCGGTCAGTTTATCGACGGCCGCGTTGCCCTGGGCTTCCGCCGCCTGTCGATCCTCGACCTGACCGAGGCCGGCGCTCAACCCATGGCCAACGAGGACGGCAGCGTCGTCATTGTCTTCAACGGCGAGATCTACAACTTCCAAGAACTCCGTTCCGAGCTCGAGGCCAAGGGCTACAAGTTCCACTGCGGCGCCGACACCGAGAGCCTCCTGCACGGCTACGAGGAGTGGGGCGAGGCCGTCCTCGATCGCCTGCGCGGTATGTACGCCTTCGTCATCTGGGACAAAAAGAAGAACAAGCTTTTTGGCGCCCGCGACATCTTTGGCATCAAGCCGCTTTACTACTATCCCATGGCCGATGCGGGCGACGGCGCTCCGGGCGTGCTCTTTGGTTCCGAGATCAAGAGCTTCCTGGACTACCCGCACTTCCACAAGGCGGTCAACAAAAAGGCTCTGCGTCCGTACATGACGCTGCAGTATTCGGCGACTGAGGAGACCTTCTTCGAGGGTGTCTACAAGCTGCCGCCGGCGCACTACTTTACCGTCGATATCCCGACCGGCAAGATGAACATCGAGCGCTACTGGGATTGCGATTACTCTGCCGTCGAGAAGCCGTTCGAAGAGTATGTCGACGAGCTGGACGAGGTCGTGCACGAGAGCGTCGAGGCCCATCGCATCGCCGATGTCAAGGTCGCGTCGTTCCTCTCCGGTGGCGTCGACTCCAGCTACATCGCCGCTTGCCTTATGCCCGACAAGACCTTCTCGGTGGGCTTTGACTACAAGAATTTCAACGAGACCAACTACGCCAAGGAGCTTTCCGATAAGCTCGGCGTCGAGAACGTTCGCAAGATGATCACCGCCGACGAGTTCTTCGGTGCGCTCGAGGACATCCAGTATCACATGGACGAGCCGCAGTCCAACCTGTCTTCCGTGCCGCTGTGGTTCTTGGCCGAGATGGCCCGCAAGGACGTTACCGTCGTGCTTTCGGGCGAAGGCGCCGACGAACTCTTTGGCGGCTACGCCTACTACGAGGATACGGTCCCGGTGCGTAAGTACAAAAAGATGGTTCCGCTGCCCATCCGTCGCGCGCTCGGTAACCTGGCGCTGCATATGCCGTACTTCAAGGGACATAACTTCCTGGTCAAGGGTGCCGAGATCCCCGAGAAGTCGTTCCTGGGACAGGCTCTGGTATGGCCGGAGCGCGAGGTCGACGGCGTGCTCAAGCCCGAGTACAACACCGGCGACGGCGCCTTCGAGCTTGCCGCTCCCATCTATGCGCGCGTGAAGGGTCAGCCCGAGCTGGTCAAGAAACAGTACCTGGACATGAACATGTGGCTCCCGGGCGACATTCTGCTCAAGGCCGACAAGATGTGCATGGCGCACTCGCTGGAGCTGCGCGTGCCCTTCCTGGACCGCAAAGTCATGGAGTTCGCCGAGCACATTCCCGACCGTTACCGCATCAACGAGAACGGCAACAAACAGGTACTCCGCCACGCTGCCAACAAGTCGCTGCCCGATGAGTGGGCCACCCGTCCCAAGGTGGGCTTCCCGGTGCCGATTGTCTACTGGCTGCGCGAGCAAAAGTGGTACGACTATGTCAAGGAGTACTTCACCGCGCCGTGGGCAAGCGAGTTCTTCGATACCGACGAGCTCATGCACCTGCTCGATCTGCACTTTGCGGGCAAGGGCGATTTCCAGCGCAAGATCTATACGCCGCTCGTGTTCCTGGTGTGGTACAAGCGCTTCTTTATCGACGAGGACCAGCCCGCTGTTCAGGCTGCCTAGCCTCGGCTTACGAACGCCTGCGCGTAACGGCTCCTCCGGGAGCCGTTTTTGCGTGGGTGCGTTTCAGTTACTATAAAAACCGTCCCTGCCAAATGGCTGAGAAAGGTGAAAGATGCACCATTCGGATTCCGCGATCGTGACCACGGTCGATACGCTTGCCAAGCTTCTCGATGTGTGCGGCGAGCTG
>UROJ01000250.1 GCA_900549335.1 uncultured Collinsella sp. | reverse complement strand
GTGCCCAGTAGATTACTCAGTAGTGCCCAGCAGGGGGAGGGCAGCAAACGCAATGGGCCTGTTTCCCGGCTAGGACCTGCAGCCTCAAACTTCGCTTGGCATCCTGTAGAACTGGTGCGGGTCTTTCGGGCTTTTCCCTACCCATTCCAACAGGCCTCGCCCGGCAAGGTCTTTCAGAGTCTTCGAGGCCGTTTTCCTACCGACATTGGACTCCCGCGCGAGGTCGGAGGTCGTGATTTTCCCCTGAGCGGCGGCAATTGCCATCGCTGCTCGTTCGCGCTCGCTGAGGAGCGGTCGGTTGTCGGCCGCGGTTCTCCTGAAGGCCGCTTTCTGTAACCCAGGACGCTCGAAGACGACGACGGTGCTGTTGACGGTCTGCTCGAAGCGGAACCTCACGCCGGCTGCCTCGCAGGCCTCCTTGATGCGCGGTATGCCCGTGCCGTACTGCTCGATGACGCCGGCGCGGAACAGGGTGCGCGCGATCGCGGGGTTTCGGAGGCCGAACTCGCTCGCGGTACCGTCTAGGTGCTCTTGCGGCGAGTCGCCCTCGGGGAACAGGCCCGGGCTCACGATCTGGACGGTGTCCATGAACACGTTGACCTCGACGGCGGTGCCGGTGGTGTAGTCGCGGTGGCACAGCGCGTTGGCAACCGCCTCGCGGATGGCCTCGGCCGGGATCTCGGGGATCTCCTTGCGGTACATGCCCGTCTCGCCGATGACGAACTCGCGCCTGATGTTCGACGTCACGAAGTACTCGGCGAAGTCGAGCAGCTTGAGCATGGTGCCGCACTCGCGGCGCAGGTCGAGGATCTTGGCCTTGGTGTTGCCGCCCAGAAGCCCCAGCTTCATCCTGGGGTAGGTGTCGGATCCCTCGCAGAACAGCTCCACCGCGGCGTTTCTTAGGCTGCCGTCGGGCGCGACGAGGTCGAGCCTTGCCAAGGTGTCCTCCACGCCGGCGAACCCGCCGCCCACGCGTCCGGCCCTGCCGCCGCGCGCGACGAAGTCACGCACCGCCTGCTCGTCGGCGTCGGAGACGGGCCTGCCGGACGGCAGCGAGTCCCACGGGCTACGGGCGCGCTCACGCTTGACGACCATGGCGCTCAGCTCCGAGGCCGACAGCGCTTTGTTCGAAGTCCCCACGCGGGTGAAGTAGCGTCCGTCGGCGGAGTAGGGGGCGTCGGCACCTGAGAAGGCAATTTTGATGTATCGCAGCCCATCATCGGCGTCGAGGCACTCGACCGTCGGGAACACCGCGGGCTCGATCTTGTCGGACACCCACGACGTCACCTGGCGCAGCGTTGCGTCGCTGACATCCTGGCCGATGACATCGCCGTTGTCCTTCACGCCGAAGTAGAGCTCGCCGCGGCCGTGCTTGTTCAGCATGGCGCTGATGGCTTGCAGTGCTTCTTTATGCTCGCCAGTGGACTTCTTGAACTCGACGGTCTCGCTCTCGCTGCCCAGGTTCATCCGCGCTGCCTTTCCCGTTCGTTGCTTGTCTCGTTGGATTATACCGTGGTCACCATGGGCGAAAACGTGGAAGCGCGCTTGCTTGCCTCTACCATGTTCTCATGCGCCTTAATGCCCTTTGTGAAGAATCATCCCATTGGGAAACGGGTCCCTATGGAACGATTTTGGTATCAGGCATAGGGGGGCGCTATCGTGGATGTCGTCACCATTGCCTGCGCCCTCGATCCAGAGATGTAATTACAGAAGTGCGGGGAAAAATCGAAAACCTTCGAGCACAACGCGGTTTTTTTTGTATCAAAACCGCAGGTCGCGGAAGCCTAAAACGGGGGTCTGGTCAGCATTCCTTTGGTTTTCCCCGCACTTCCGAATTTGGCCTCTCGCCACATCCCGATTACGTCTTAAAGTGGCGCAAAAAGCCGTGTGCTCTGCTTGATTTTGCTCAGGAATTATGCCTGAGGGGTAGTGGATTCGCCTTTCTCCGCCGTGCAGCGGCACGTGTAGGGCTCTCTGGCTCAGGCGCGAGTCGCTTCCCGTCTGAAAAAGTTCTTAAAACAGCTTTAAAGTTGCCTTTGGCCTACATTGACAGCGTACAATACGCATGTTTACCATGGCAAAAGCTAAATTTGGGGAGGGGGAGCGCACGGTGGAAGTGCTGGTTGTTGGCAATACCGCGTATGTCGATGACGACTTTTGTGCCAAGGCGTTCCCCGGGGACCATGTGCAGGTCGTAGCCGCGCAGGACACGCGCCGCGACGAGTCATCGCCCCATGCCTCGTGGAAAGAGCTTCTGCAACACCTGGATCAGGCCTATGAGTTCGACCGCGTGGTCTACCTTTCTAATTACCTTACCCCGCATATCGATAGCGTGGGCGATATCGAGCTGCTGCGTTCGGTCTTTCGCGCGTGCATGGGTCGCCGGATCCAGCTGTTGTATAT
>UROJ01000249.1 GCA_900549335.1 uncultured Collinsella sp. | reverse complement strand
CTCATGACCATGCGCAGGATGGCACACCAGGCCGCGCTGCTTGGAGAGCACAATGAGATAGTCGTCCTCGTAGCGAATGTCGAGCGGGATGGCCTCGGGAATCACATCGGTGGGATCGTGCGGCTCGGGCAAATCAACCGAAATACGGTCACCGGCTCGCACGGCGTACTTTTTGGACAGGCAGGTCTCGCCATTGACCACTACGGCCCCACCCTCAATCAGATGCGCGCAGGCAGAGCGCGTAGGGCAGCCGTCATTGGCGCCCAGATAGGCGTCAAGACGCTGACCAGCGGCATCGTCGGCAACAAGGATATGGATGTCGGCCATTAGCGCTCAGTCCTTTCGCGAATCTTGCGGGCACGCTCCCCACGCTGCTTGGCTTTGCGCTTGGCGCGGGCCTCATCACGGGCGTTAAGCTCGGCGGTCGCATCGACCTCACGGGCAGCGGGGCTCAAGAACATGTAGCCAAAGAGGGCGAGCACGACGCCCAAGGTAATGCCGATATCGGCCACATTGAAGACGGGGAAGTCGATGAAGGTGGTAGCAATAAAATCGGTCACGAAGCCAAAGGCCAAACGATCGATCGCGTTACCGATAGCACCGCCCGCAACCATCGCCATGCCCACAACCTCAAGATGGGCGAGCTGAGGTGCACGAACAAGGTACACGACAATAGCGATAATGACCGCCAACGCCAGCACGGCAAACGCGATGCCATGCCCCTCGCCCATGCTAAAGGCAGCACCGATATTGCGGACAAACATAAAGTCGACGACACCGGGGATGACGGTCACGTGCAAAGCGTCGCCAACGGCACGAACCGCAAGCTTGGTCAGCTGGTCAACAAGCAGCACGGCCAACGCCACGCTACCAGCAACACCCAACCGCCAACGCAAAGGCGGCGTCATATCCGCAGAACGACCCAAATCAATCCCCTACCCTCAAAAACATCGAATTACGTTTAACGCAAATCAATATCTTATATTGACCAGCAACGAAATAGCCGATGATTCGTTACCGACAGCGAAAACCCGCCAGAGCGAGCAAGGTGCCTTGAAGCAAGGCGGCATAGACCTTTTGGTCATGCCGCCGAAGTTGAAAGGCAGATTGCCGCTCTGGCGGGTTTGCAGCGTCAACTAGTTACGCGGTTTGGTAAAACCGCGTAACTACAAGGCGTCAGCGCACCTCTCGCAGATGTGAGCGTGGCCGTTGTACTCGCCGACGGTGGTGCGGTAGTTCCAGCAACGGTCGCAGCACTCGCCCTCGGCAGCCTCGATGGCAACGGAGAGCTCCTCGCCCTGGGTCAGCTCAACATCGGAGACGATGTAGAACTCGGCCAGGTCGACCGCCTTGTCGCCGGTCAGCAGCGCGTACATCTCGGCGGGGACGACCGCCTTGACGCGGACCTGCTGGCTCTTGGTGAAGGTGCCGGCGGAGCGGGCATCCTCAAGGGCCTTGGTCACGACGCTACGGAGCTCGAGTGAAGCCTCGAGCACGCCCTCGAACTCATTGGCCTCGTCGACCGTGATAGGCGACTTATACCAATCAAGCAGCGCAGCGTACTTCTGGTGATCGACGCAGCCGGCAGGCGCATAGGCCATGGCCTCGTCGACCGTGTAGGACAGGATCGGCTGCAGATCGCGCATGAGCATCGAGAAGAGCTCGGCCAGCACGGTCTGGGCGCTGCGGCGCTCGAGCGAGCCGGGCTTCTCGCAGTACAGACGGTCCTTCAGGGCGTCGAGGTACACGTTGGAAAGCTCGGTAACCACGAAGTCGTAGAGCGCACGGTAGGCACGCGGGAACTCGTAGCTGGCGTAGGCGTCGTCAACCTCGGCCTGGACCTGGGTCAGGCGGGCAACCATGAGCTTGTCGAGCGGCAGCAGGTCGGCAAAGGCGACGCCGTCGGTCTCGGGCTCAAACTGACCCTCGAGCTCGGAGAGCAGGAAGCGCAGCGTGTTGCGGAAACGACGGTAGGCATCGGACGTACGAGCAAGGATCTCATGGTCGATGGACACGTCGGAGCTGGTATCGACGGAGGCAACCCACAGACGGATGATGTCGGCGCCCATCTCGTCGCAGACCTTGTTGGGGTCGATGACGTTGCCGAGCGACTTGGACATCTTACGGCCCTGGCCGTCGAGCGTGAAGCCCTGCGAGACGACCGCCTTGTACGGAGCGTGGCCGTTGGCACCCACCGAGGTGAGCAGCGAGCTCTGGAACCAACCGCGGTGCTGGTCGGAGCCCTCAAGATACACGTCCGCCGGATACTCAAGCTCGGGGCGATACTCGCAGACGGCCTTCCAGGAGACGCCGGAATCCCACCACACGTCGAGGATGTCCTTATCGGCCTTAAGGTGATGGCCGCCGCACTTGGGGCAGACGCAGGCCTCGCCCAGGTAGCTCTCGGGAGCATCGGTGAACC
>UROJ01000248.1 GCA_900549335.1 uncultured Collinsella sp. | reverse complement strand
GGCCGTCGAGCTGGATGATCGGCGACTCGGCCACCTGCGCGCGGCTACCGTAGCTGGTGTAGCGGCGAAGCTGAGCGTGCACGCGCGCGATGAGCTCAAGCGGACGGAACGGCTTAACCACGTAATCGTCCGCGCCAAGCGAAAGGCCCTCGATCTTGTCTTGCTGGGCATCGCGCGCCGTCAGCATGATCACGGGATAGGTATGGCTGGAACGGATCGTACGCAGCAACTCAAGCCCATCGATATCGGGCAGCATGACATCCAGCAGCGCCAGATCGAACTCCTGCTCCAAGATTGCCTTGGCAGCATCGGCCCCGCTATAGGCGACCTGTACGTCAAAGCCTTCTTTTGTAAGGTAGATACCAACCAAGTCGGCGATGGCCTTTTCGTCATCAACTACCAAAATGCGCTCGTTCATGCGTGCTCCTCTCGCGCTCCATTATGCCCGAGGGGGCGCATGCCACACACAACAAGCGTGGGTGATTAAGTCGGCCTTAAGCACCCTTGTGCCCGTTCGGGCGCGGATGTGAGCCACGCACGCACGCGATGATCGCCGACACCGGCAAACGATATACTCTAGTTCCAGAAGAGACCATCCCGTCGAAAGCGAAATCTGTGAAGTCCCTCACCTCTTTTGCAAAGCGCTCAGCTCAGCTTGCCGCCGGCTTTGTCTGCGCTATCGCCCTTGCCGCTGGCGTGCCCACCGTCGCCGGCGCCCAAGTACTCACGACCGACAATGTTTGCGGCAAAACCGCCGATGCGCGCGGCATCACGGCCGAAAATCTGCCCGATATCGATGCGACCAATGCGCTCGTCATGGGCAAAGACGGCACCGTCTACTACGGGCGCGGCGCCGATGAGCAGGTCAAAATCGCCTCGATCACCAAGGTCATGACCGCAATCCTAACCGTCGAGAATTGCAAGATGGACGAGAAGGTCACGGTGAGCAACGCCGCAGCCACCGTGGGTAATTCGACCGCCGGCTTGCTCGAAGGCGACGAGCTTACCGTGGAGCAGGCACTGCGCGGCCTGATGATTCCCTCGGGCAACGACGCCGCCGTCGTGCTCGCCGAATATGTGGGCAAGAAGATCGAGCCTAAGACCAAAGACGCCGAGGCAACCTTTGTGAAGGCCATGAACGAGCGCGCTAAGAAGCTCGGCTGCACCGGTACGCTTTTTGAAAACCCGCATGGTCTGGACTTTGATGAGTGGGCTGGCGATATGCACTCAACCGCACACGACGTAGCGCTGATGATGCAGGAGGCCATGAAAAACGATACGATCCGCGAGGTCGTAGCGAGCGAGGATTCCTGGATCGAGGTCACGGGCGCCGACGGCACCGACCATTCGCATTCCATGGACACGCATAACTATTTGCTGGGCCAAGATGGCAACATTGGCGGCAAGACCGGCACCACCGACGACGCGGGCTACTGCTTCACGAGCGCCTACAACCGCGACGGCGACGAGATCTACACCGTCGTTTTGAACTCCACCACCACCGACCAGCGCTTTACCGATACCGCCACCCTTGCCAACTGGTACTACGGCCACAAGGTGACGGTCGCAATCGCCAACACACAGGAAAAGACCGCCAACGGCAACCCGCTTATGGCGCGCATTGGCCAAACCGACTGGACGGATAAGACGATCGACGCCACACTCGCCGATCCCACGGCGCAAGCGACCGTGTTTTCCCTTGCCGGCGAGGTGACCGAAAAGGTTAGCTACGACGATCTTTCGGGCACGGTGCATGTGGGCGACAAGGTGGGTAGCGTCACGCTCAAGCAGGACGGCACCAAGATCGCCGTCATGGACCTGGTTGCCGACGAGGAAGGCGCAGGGCCGAATCCCATTGAATGGCTGCTCGTGAAGCTCGATCGCTTGGGCCGTCGCATCGACAACCGCCCGCTCACGGCAGAAAGCGAGACCGTCGCCAAGGCGCCCGAGGTGTAGGGCGCAAGAATAATAAGCCCATTGAAAGGAGGCGTCCGAAAGGATGCCTCTTTTTTTGAGGGTTCGAATCCCCAGCTAACGCTCTTGAAACTAAAAAAGGGCCCCAAATGGAACCCTTCTTTAAATTTAAACTGGCGGAGAGCTGGGGATTCGAACCCCAGATGCCCTTTTGGGGCATACTCGCTTAGCAGGCGAGCACCTTCGGCCTCTCGGTCAGCTCTCCGTAACAGCCGTTCTATAGTAACCAAACAGTCGAAGTTGGGCAAGAGGGAATTTTCTAATTGTCCAGTGGCCTTTCCTCCTTGCAGTTTTCGCTACTACCCCAGCGAGCGGTTGAGGGAGCCGAGCTCGTCGTTGCCCATGGTGCGCCACATTTGGAAGATGCAACCGCGTGCCAGGAAAAAGAACCCGTTGTCGACCAGTTGCACAGCGGCATCTGCCAGCTGATTCGTCACGGCGGACACTGGCG
>UROJ01000247.1 GCA_900549335.1 uncultured Collinsella sp. | reverse complement strand
TTTAAAACCGGGCTCGAACAAACACGCCTATTGACAATGGCTTTCTCATATTAAAGGTGGCCACGCGCGCCTTGGCGCCAATGACCACCCTGACTACTCGGCTAAATTGTACTGTGCACCGCTAGCCGCGAGGCGCGTCAATTGCGACCTTGCCGCTCTCCAGCACGTGGACGCGGCCGTCGGCGAGCATCTGCACGACCTCGGGATACAGCACGTGCTCAATCGCGTGGATGTGCTCCTCGAGCGTGTCGACGTCCCAGCCCTCCTCAACAGCCAGCGCGCGCTGGGCGATGATGGGGCCGTTGTCGTAGATCTCGTTGGCAAAGTGCACGGTCACACCGGTTACCTTGACGCCGCGCGCAAAGGCATCGTCGATCGCATGCGCGCCGGTAAAGCTCGGCAGCAGTGCCGGATGCAAGTTGACCACGCGGTTGGGAAACGCCGCCAGCAGCGGCGTGTGCACCATGCGCATGTAACCGGCCATGACCACATATTCGCAGCCGCGCTCGAGCAGCTCGTGCGCGATGATCTCGTCGGCGGCGATGGGGTCGGCATAGACATCCTTGGACAGCGTAAGCGTCTGGATGCCCGCGCGCTCAGCGCGCTGCAAACCCTTAGCCGAAGGACGGCTCGACACCACAAGCTCAATCGAAGCGTTGAGCTTGCCGGCGGCGATCAAATCAATCAGTGCCTGCAGGTTGGTACCCGAACCGCTGATGAGCACACCGATCTTGAGCGGCTCGGCCGTATCGGTGCCGGTCGGACGGGTGTAGGGCACAAAGCCCAGGCCCTCGACGGCAGCCATCTGCTCGTTAGCGCTCATCGGAGTACACGACCTTACCGGAGCCCTCGACGCACTCGCCCACGCGGAACGGCTTCTCGCCCAGCGCGACCAGGGCCTCGGTCACCGCGGCCTCGTCCTCGGGGGCGACGATCAGGCACAGGCCAACGCCCATGTTGAAGGTCTTGCACGCCTCGTTGGGCGCAAGCTCGGCCTGGCGCGACACATAGGTGATGACGGGCGGAACGTCCCAGCCCATCTCGGCACCGTTGCGGGTGACCACGGCGTCGACGTCGTCGGCCAGCGCGCGGTTGAGGTTCTCGGTAATGCCGCCGCCGGTGATGTGTGCGATAGCGTGCACGTTGGCGCCGCCGCGCAGCAGCTCCAGAATCGGCTTGACGTAGATGCGCGTGGGAGCCAGCAGGGCGTCTGCCAGCGAAGCACCGCCGAGCTCCTCGAGCGG
The DNA here is from genome assembly GCA_900549335.1 of uncultured Collinsella sp. Lineage (GTDB taxonomy): Bacteria > Actinomycetota > Coriobacteriia > Coriobacteriales > Coriobacteriaceae > Collinsella. The sequence goes on along the minus strand of UROJ01000247.1, from coordinate 1,196 downwards.
ACGGCTCAGCTCCTCCGCCTTAGCGGCGGCCTCGGGCGTGCCCGGCTTAATGCCGTCGACGCCGATGACCTTGCGCACGAGCGAGTAGCCGTTGGAGTGCACGCCGGTGGAAGGCAGACCCAGGATCACATCGCCCGGGCGGACGTTTGCGGGGTCGAGCATCTTGGGACGGTCGACGACGCCCACGGTAAATCCGGCAAGATCGTAGTCGGCAGGAGCCATAACGCCCGGGTGCTCGGCCATCTCGCCGCCCACGAGCGCGCAACCCGCGAGCTTGCAGCCGTCGGCCACGCCCTTGATAATCTTTGCCATGTGCTCGGCCTCGATGTGGCCGATGGCAACATAGTCCAGGAAGAACAGCGGCTCGGCGCCCGAAGCCAGAATGTCGTTGACGCACATGGCGACCAGGTCCTGGCCCACCGTCTCGTGGCGATCCATGATCTGGGCGAGCACGAGCTTGGTGCCCACGCCGTCGGTACCGCTGATCAGGATCGGGTCTTCCATATCCTTGAGCGCGGCGGCCGAGAATAAGCCACCAAAGCCACCGATACCGCCGATGACCTCGGGACGGTTGGTGTCCTTAACCATTTGCTTAATAGCGTCGACGGCGCGGCCGCCCTCGGCGGTATCGACGCCGGCGTCCTCATACGTCACATGCTTGCTGTCGCTCATCTGGACCTTCCTCTCCCACTACCGTCCGCCGCCCGGGCGCCAAACGGTGCTCATAGTTGCGTTCATTTCGGCGCGCGCCATAACAACGCGCGCCGTCATATCAACAAAACAGCAGGTAAAACCTACCAAAATAAACCTGTCCCTACATGGCAGGTTTTAGGCCTCGCCGTGTTCCTCTTCCCAGCTGCGGTCGTCGTATTTCTCGACCACGGCGTCGTCATCAAAGTGCAGCGGCTTGTCCAGGTTGCGGGGCTTAAAGCCCTCCATGAACTTGTCGCGGCCAAAACTCTCGGGAATCGCCACGGGGTAGCGGCCGGTAAAGCACGCATCGCAGTAACCGCCCTTGGGCATGACCTTAAGCAGGCCCTCGACCGAAAGGAAGGCCAGCGAATCGGCGCCGATATACTCGCAAATCTCGTCGACCGTCTTGTTGGCGCTGATAAGCTGCGACTGCACGTCGGTATCGATACCGTAGAAGCACGGCCAGATAACCTCGGGTGAGTTGATGCGGATATGAATCTCCT
>UROJ01000246.1 GCA_900549335.1 uncultured Collinsella sp. | reverse complement strand
GGACGTGCCCATATCCATGAGCATGTACGGCGAGGAGCCGACCGAGGTATGGAAGAAGTGCAGATGAGCGTCATGGAAACCGGGGCAGACAAACTGCTCGCCGTAATCGATAACCGACGTGGCGGCGGGAACGGCGGCGATCACGTCATCGGGCGCACCGACTGCGACGATACGGTCGCCTGCGATGGCAATCGCCAGCTCGCGGGCGGTATCGATGCCGTCTTGCGCGGTAAAGACGTTCTTGGAGCGGATAATCCGATCGATATGTTGCATGGGCATCCCCATCTCTGGCAGGAAATTCAACACCCCCGAGTGTACTCCCCCGCCCTTGTAACAAAACCCCAAGCGGCAAACGGCAACTTTACCAGCCCTAGCGGCAGGTGGCATACTGAAGAGAGCCTGTACGATTTTGCGATCAACCCAGCAAGGAGCAAATCGACCATGACGAAGACCAAGGCACAGCAGATTATGGCGGCGACCGAGGCTCGCGCGGCTGACGACGTCACCGCAGCCATCCAAGATATCGCTACCGAGTTTGAACCCTATATCATCAAGCAGCGCCGCCACTTCCATAAGCACCCGGAGCTGAGCCTCGCCGAGGAGCGCACGACTTCTGACATCGCCAACCAGCTCGACGCCATGAATATCCCCTACGAGCGTCCGCTCAAGACCGGCTTGGTGGCAACGCTTCGCGGTACCGCGCCGGATGCCTATCGCGAGGACGGCACGCCGCGCCGCCGTATCCTGCTGCGTGCGGATATCGACGCTCTGCCCGTCACCGAACAGACCGGCGAGGAGTTCGCCAGCGTCAACGAGGGCTGCATGCACGCCTGCGGCCATGACTGCCACATCGCCATGATGCTCGGCACGTTGCAGATTCTGCGCCATATGACCGACGACATCCACGGCGAGGTCCGCATCGTCTTCCAGCCCAGTGAGGAAAACGGCCAGGGCGCGAAACTCATGATCGGCACGGGCGTGCTCGACGGCGTCGATGGCGCCTACGCCGCGCACATCTGGAGTGAGGTTGACGCCGGCACCGTAAGCTGCGAGCCCGGTCCGCGCATGGCCAATACCGACTGGTTCCGCATTGATGTCCGCGGCACCTCGTGCCATGGCGCCATGCCCCAACGCGGCCACGACGCCGTCATGGTGGCCGCCGAGATCGTCAATGCCCTGCAGACCATCGTTTCGCGCGAGATCAGCCCCTATGAGCCGGCTGTCATCACCGTCGGCGAGCTGCACGGCGGCACCGCGCGCAATGTTATCGCCGGCACGGCCTACCTCGCCGGCACGGTGCGCACCTACGGCGATTCGACCCACGAGGAAATGCCGGAGCTTATGCGCCGCATCGTGGAGCATACCGCGGCCGCCTTGGGCGCCGAGGCAGAGCTCACCGACTACACCATCGCCAACTACAAGGTCGAAAACGACGCCGCCTCGAGCGAGCGTTGTCGTCAGGCTGTAATCAAATGCCTGGGTCCCACCGGTCAAGGCCATTACCGCGGCACGCTTTCGGGCGAGGATTTTTCGGAGTACCTGCGCCGCGTACCGGGCGTACTCGCCTTTGTAGGTACGCGCAACCCCAAGATTGGCGCCACGTACGCCCAGCATTCCTGCTTTTACAAGATTGACGAGACCGTGCTGGCAAAGGGCTCCATGGTGGCCGCCCAGTATGCTATCGACTTTTTGGCCGAGCCCACGCAAGAGGAGCTCGACGGCCCCGCGATTACCGCGGTCGCCGAAACCAACCCCGACCTGGCCGCCAAGTTGCGCTCTGCCAAGGCGACGACCGCCGAGGCTCGCGACGCCATCCATGATGCCCGAACGGCTCGCCATGCCGCGATCAAGGGCATCCACGACGCACGCGCTGCTGCACGCCGCGAGGAGAAGCACGACGAGTAGTCGTCACACCCATCCATAACAGCCTGGCTAAAGCAGAGCGGGGGCGGACGTATCGAAACGTCCGCCCCCGCTCATTCTTCAAGCGCTATTTCTAGCCCGTCCCCAAATAGCAGGCGGCGTGGCTACTCGTCCTGAGGCTCCTCGTCGGAGCTTGGCTCGGACACCGACTCAGGTGCAGGTGCCGGCTCAGGATCAGGCTCGGGCGCAGGCGCAGGCTCGGGCTCAGATGCCGTCTCAGACTCGGGCGCCGGTTCAGGCTCGGGCGCCGGCTCAGGCTCGGTCGCGGGAGCGGGTGCAGGTGCCGGCGAAGCATCCGGAGCACCGTAACCCGAGGGAGCGGACTTCTTCTCGAAGGGCAACACAAAAGTCAGGACGTCGTCCTTATCCTCATCGGCCCACTCGCTTGCATAGCGTGCGGCCCAATAGCCAACGGCACGGTGCTTGAGCATCTTGCCAAAGACCGTAAGAAATACGGTGACAAAAGCGACCAGCACCAAGAACAGCGCGAGCGTGACGCCACCGCCGGTAACAATTGCCTCAATACCCG
>UROJ01000245.1 GCA_900549335.1 uncultured Collinsella sp. | reverse complement strand
GCCTCTGCTTTGGAATCAACAGGTTCGCTCGCCGGCGTGGCGCTCTGGTCAATCGTCAGGCGCGGCGTACGAGCGGTCTTATCTTGATTGGTATCACTCACCGGAAACCTCCACGGTCTGGACGGTAGTCTTGGACGGCAAAAAACGGACGCGCGTGGTCGTACCCGGCGTGCCGAGCATGGTGTCGCAAGCTTCCTCGATGCGCTGCTGCATCGCGGTAGCCAGAGATGCCACGTCCTTATCGTCAAGCGCGATAGCGTCGACCTTAAATCGGACGTGCGAATCGTCGGAGCCTTGGACGCGGGCCTCGACATGCTCGACCATCACGCGGTCGTCGCGCTCGGCAGCAGCTCTGGCGCACGAAGAAAGCGCCGCAAGGGTAACCTCGATATTGCGCTCCCCCGCCGGATGTACACAGGACGGCTCGCGACGAGCAAACATCAGGCGGAAGAAGCTTACCAGCACGCCGATCGCCACAACTCCGCCGCATGCCGTCACGACAATGCGCGGCATGGGGTCGCGCATCAGCAGCATAAAGCGATACGTATACGGCCCCCAAAACTGGCAGACAAGCGTACCCAGCGCCACGATGGCGGCGGCAAGATACACAATCGCTAGGGCTCGTTTGAGTACGCGCACGCGGCGCTCCCTTCAAATCTCGGCTCTCGAAATGCAAAACGGTTCGCATCATTATAAAAGAGCCGGGTCCGGTGCTCTACGCACGCGGATCCGGCTCATCTATTCCACGAGGCTTGCATGCTCGCTTCATTATGCCCAGATATGCACGGCTTAACCCGTGCGGGCGCTACTCCTCCTCGAGGGCAGCGATGACCTCGTCGGTCATGTCCATGGTGCTGTAGACGTCCTGGACGTCATCGAGCTCCTCAAGACGGTCGATGAGGCGCTGAACCTTCTTGGCGTCGGCGCCGGAGACCTCGGTCGGGGTGGTCGGGACCATGGTGGTCTCGGAGCCCTTGACCTGGACGCCCTGCTCCTCGAGCGCCTTGGAGACAGCCATGACCTCGTTGGCAGTAGTCCAGACGATCCACTCCTCGCCGGCGTCCTCGTAGTCCTCGCCACCGGCCTCGGCGATGGCCATCATGAACTCATCCTCGTCACCGGCAGCACCGTTGGCGATCATGGTCTCCTTCTTGGCGTTCTCGTCCAGGATCTCCTTGGCGACGACGATCTGGCCCTTGCGCTCAAACTGGAAGGCGACGGAGCCAGAGGTGCCCAGGTTGCCACCAGCGTGGGAGAAGGCGGAACGGACATCAGCGGCGGTACGGTTGCGGTTGTCGGTCAGGCAGTCGACGTAGACGGCGACACCGGCGGGACCGTAGCCCTCGTACACGATGTTCTCGTAGACAGCGGCGTCAGCACCCGAACCAAAAGCCTTGTCGATAGCGGACTTGATCTTGTCCTTAGGCATGGACTGAGCCTTGGCCTTGGCAACGGCAGCGGCGAGGCTGGCGTTGTTCTCGGGCAGCGGGTCACCGCCGAGACGGGCAGCAACGGTGATGTTGCGGCTGAGCTTGGAGAAGAGGGCGGAACGCTTGGCGTCCTGCGCGCCCTTACGATGCTTGGTTGTGGCCCACTTAGAGTGTCCGGACATACGTGTCTCCTATCGGTTTCGACCTAAAGCCCAGCGCAGATGCTCGGGCAATATAAACAAACGTCGTTATGATATACCTACTGGCCTGCGAGATAAACCCCAAAATGAAGGCGTCGTGATGATGACCCCTTTGGTGCAAAGAAACCTGACCCCAATGCACCAAGTTAGGACCAGAGGAAGTCACTGCGGGTGACGGTGGCGCCGATGGCGAAGGGCATGCAGGCGATGACCGGATACAGGTAGCGCATGTAGGTCGAGCCGTTGCACGGACCAATCAGGCACACGGCGAGCACGCCCAGCAGCGGCACCCAGATCGCCAGCGCACGCCATGAATGACGACGCAGCAGGTAGACCACCACGGCGATCATGATCCACACATAGGTGGCCGAGCTCATGGTGAGCGAGATAAACGGGACGCGTTGTACTGCCACGCGATACAGGTTGATCAGGTGGTCGCACCAGCGCACAACCTTGCTATCGACCGGATGGAAGTCGAAGTACTTAAGGTTATCGGGCTTCGCCATAATCTCGGCACTGCGCGCCGTGCTGTAGACCCACGCATCGCGGGCACTCGGATAAAAGTAGCCGTAGTAGTTATTGATGAGCGCCGAGATATAGCACTCGGGATCCTTTTTGAACATCTGGGCCCATACCTCAAAATAGGCCTTGATGTCCTCCTGCGAGGCGTACTCGTTAAAGCAATTCTTGACGGCATCGGACTTGTCGGGGTTGTAGCGGCGGCCCAGGTTCTCGTACTTGAGCACGCGATCGATCACGGCACGCTCTTCGTCGGTCACCGAACCGTCGCAAGGAGCCTCCACGATGGTGCCGTCCTCCTTAACCGTGGGGTTGACGCCCGAGTTGAGGCCGTC
>UROJ01000244.1 GCA_900549335.1 uncultured Collinsella sp. | reverse complement strand
GAGCAAAATGGAGCGCGGCTCCACAAGCGACCCGTCACTTGACAAAAGACCCTGCAGCTCGCACGCGCTGCAGGGTCTTTTTGCATGTCATGTTTAGTTGTGGCCAACGCCTTAGAGAGCGGCGACGACCTCGATCTCGACCAGACCGCCAGCCGGAAGGGCGGCAACCTGGAAGGCGCTGCGCGCGGGGAACGGAGCCTCGAACTTGGAGGCGTAGATCTCGTTCACGGCAGCGAAGTCGGCGATGTCGGCCAGGTAGACCGTGGTCTTGACGACATCGGCAAAGGTGGCGCCGGCAGCGGTCAGCAAGGCCTCGACGTTGGCGAGGGACTGCTTGGCCTGGGCCTCGACGCCCTCGGGCATCTTGCCGGTCGCGGGATCGATGCCCAGCTGGCCGGACAGGAACACCATGTTGCCGGCCTGGATACCGGGGGAATACGGGCCGATGGCTGCGGGTGCGTTATCGGAAGACACGACGGTCTTGCTCATGTTTATCTCCTTACGATCAGTTGAGAAAGCGTGAGCGCGGCGTTCACACCGGGAGGCACAGTTCGGTCTGAACACCGCGCTTGATTGGGATGGTACTCAAGGTTTCCGCGTAATGCAAGATTATTATCACGCTGCGAGAATATTTTATCGCCCAACGGCGCGTACGGGCCGATGAGCGGCGTGACTGGCGACCTGCCTGAAAACTGATCCCTTTTCCCGAGAGGCTGCTGAAGACTTTGTCCTGCTTAGGCTGTGGGCATCGTCCACCGCAACGGCACCACTATACTTTTGAGTATCTGAGCATTTTGAAAGGCAGGATATGACCGCAACCGCCAGCCGAACCACCAACCGCAGGCCCGAGCTTTTGGCCCCCGCCGGAGGCCCGGAGCCCTTTGCCGCCGCGCTCGCCGCCGGGGCAGACGCCATCTACTGCGGTATGGGCAGCTTCAACGCCCGCCGCAAGGCAACGAACTTTACCGACGAGGCCTTTGAGCAGGCCTGCCGCGCCGCGCATCTAGCCGGCTCGCGCGTCTACGTCACGGTCAACATCGTCATCAAGCAGTCCGAGATGAGCGATGCACTGCAACTCATCCATCGCTGCTCCACGCTGGGCGCCGACGCCTTCATCATCCAGGACTGGGGCCTGTTCTTTGAGGTCAAGCGCACCATGCCCGGCATCGAGACACACATCTCGACCCAGGCGAACATCCATGACGACCGCGGAACCATCTGGTGCCGTGAGCAGGGCGCCGACCGCGTGACCCTCTCGCGCGAGCTTTCCATCGACGAGATTGCCACCATTCACGACGCTGCGCCCGATGTTGACCTTGAGGTCTTTAGCCACGGCGCCATCTGCTTTTGCTACTCGGGTCTATGCCTGCTGTCGAGCTTTGCCATGGCGGGCCGCTCGGCCAATCGCGGCATGTGCGCTCAGCCTTGTCGCCTGCCTTACGAACTAATCGACGAGAACGGTCGCGCGCTCTCCCCCGCCGGTCGCGAGCGCGCGCTGTGCCCACGCGACACCAACACTTCGCAGCTTGTTCGCCGTCTGTATGACGCCGGCGCCGCATCGCTCAAGCTCGAGGGCCGCATGAAGGCGCCTGATTACGTGTATTCCATCGTCGACGTGTATCGTCATCAGATTGATGACATGCTTGCCGATGTTTCGACCTCTAAGGATGAGGATGCCGCCCGCCAGCGCCAGCTCAAGCGCTGCTTTAACCGCGACTTTACGCACGCCTATCAGGACGGTACCTCGGGCGACGAGATGATGAGCTACGAGCGCTCCAACAACCGCGGCCAGATCGTGGGCACGGTGCTGGGCAGCCGTCTGGCCAACCGCGATGTGCGCGGGCTCAAGCCCGACGACCGCCGTCGCCGCGCTGCCATCGCCCGCATTGAGTTGTTTGAGCCCGTTGGCAAGGGCGACCTGCTGGAGCTTCGCCATGACGATGAGTTCGACCAGTTCCTGACCACCATCGCCGCCGATGATGCCGCCGCGGGCGACATCATCGAGTGCCGCGTGCCCCGCAGCATGCCCGAGGGCTGCCGCGTGCGCGTGATTCGAAGTCAGCGCGCCATTGACGCCGCCGGCGCCGCGCTCAAGCGCGATGTGCTGCGCCGCCGCGCCGTGGATGTTACCGTCGTAGCGCGTCTGGGCGAGCCGTTTACCGTTACGCTCACCTGCTGCGACGATCCTTCGCTTACGGCCACGGCCACGGGCTTTACCGTCGAGGCTGCCAAGACCCGCGCCGTCGAGGCATCCGATCTGGTTGAGCACGTCGGGCGCATGGGCTCCTCTCCCTTTGAGGCCGCAAGCTTTGACGTTTCGCTCGACGCCGGCTGCGGTATGGGCTTTTCCGCCGTGCACAAGGTGCGCGCCGCCGCTTGTAAGGCGCTGGAAGAGGTCATTCTGGCACCGTACGAGGAGCGCGCGAAAACGCTCGAGCTGCCGGCGATTGCAACCAGTGATTCCCGTCCCGCGCCCGAGCACTACCGCGATGAGCCGCAGATC
>UROJ01000243.1 GCA_900549335.1 uncultured Collinsella sp. | reverse complement strand
CGGTTGTTGAGTCCAGTCAACGGGTCAGTCGAGATTAGTTGCTCCTGATAGACGATATAGAGCAGCAGGATGCTCAGCGTTATACCGAAGCAAAGGCCCGGTACCGAAAACAAAACCTGGAAGGTACCGCCCACCAGAGCGGGAACCGCAAAAAAGGCGAGGGTGCGATAAATGGCCTTCTTTTGCAAGCTTTCGACTTTTCGAGCCTGAATAAAGGCATGCAAGGACGTATATATGACGTAGCAGTAGCTAACGATAGGCTGAATCATATAAAGCGCTCCGCGACGATATACGCCCTGCGTATCGATATAGAACATAGTGTGCGTCCAGTAGCTGGTAAATGCCAACACGACCACCAAAGCGGTTGGCAACGTTAAAAGTATCACCCTATAGGGCGTGGTCAGAAGCCGTGAGCCCTGCATCGTCTCGGAATAGAAAAACCAAATGAGGCACGCGATGGCGAACAGCGAAAACGAAACCGCGTTGGAAATCCAGTTGGCCGTGATGCCTACAGGAGTGCTCACGCCGTCCGAGAGCGTCCAGATCATATCGAAGAAAATGTAGGCAGCAGACGTGTAGCCCAGCATGCTAAACAAAAGCTGCTGGGTGCTCGAGAACAGGGAGCGACGACTTCGTACGGCAAGTCCGATAAGAATAATCATGCACAGCAGGAATATCTCGATCTTGAGTGCCTTAATCACCAGGTGCCATTCCCTCTATATCCAAGTGGCCAGAATCGCCCGAGTCGCGCCCAGGCGCCAAACGCCCCTTTCTCTGCAGGGGTAAGGGGAATAATAGCAAAGCGCCCGAACATCACTGCAAAACAGTTTCCGTTCGGGCGCTCGGACGGCGCGAACTGCACGCCGGAATCAATTATCGGTAACGGCCGTTACTCGCCGTCGATGTCGGTCGCGACGGCCTCCTCAATAGCCTCGACGCCTTCGACCGACAGATCCTCTTTGCCGTGGCAGAACTTCTTATCGACCCAGCCAGTCAGAATCGGGGCCATGATTGCCGTGATGATGACGGCAGTGGCGATCTGCGCATACGCGGTGGGCGCAAGCTCGGCATAGCGCGGAGCGACCTCGGCGAGGGCGACCGGCGTGGTCATGGCCGTGCCGGCAATGGTGGAGCAGGCAACGGCCGCCTTGCCGTTGCCGCCACACAGGTGCTCGAAGGCAAAGGTAATGGGACCGACGATAAAGAGCGTGATGAGGCCCAGCAGGATGCCCGAAATGCCGCCGGTGATGAAGCTCGAAAGGCTCATGGACGCACCGAGCTGAAAACCGATGACAGCGATCGCGGGATTGGCGCCGGGGACCAGCAGGTTCTTGATAAACGGGAACAAGTTGCCCAGGACCATGCCGATAACAAGCGGCAGGATGGATCCGATGATAGTGCCGACGGGGATGTTGGCGAGACCCGAGACACCGAGGATGATCATCGTGACGGCGGGGCCGGCCGTAAAGAACAGGATACCGACGGCGCCCTGCTCGGACTCATCGCCGAACTCGCCCATGATGCCCGTATAGAGCGCCATGTTGCAAAACGTGATGCCGCCGATGATAGACACGGAGCTCAGACCCAGGAAGTTGTCGTTAAAGAAATATGCCACGCCCAGGCCGAGGGCCGCTGCGACGACCAGCTTGGGGATCAGCACGACGATACCGGTCTTGATGGCGCCCGGCGTGGACTTAAAGCTGATGCCGGCGCCCACAAACAGCAGGATCGCGGCGACGATGGTATTGGACCCACCGCGGCAGGCAGCCGTAAAGAAGCCGCCGATCTCAAAAACCTGCGGGCAGAAGGTGTTTAGCAAAAGACCGACGATCATGGGATAGATCATGATGTCGCCCGGGATGCGCGGGACCTTGAATTTCTTTTGCTCGTTGGCGGTTGCTTCCTGTGCCATGAAACCCCCATTTCCGCTGACGGGGTACAAAAGCCCACGTCACGCTTTGCTACAGTAAAGTTTGACCATGGTACCAGAAGAAATAGACCAGCTCGGTGAAAAATTCTACAAGTTGGGATGGAACGAGATTCGGCGCCCGCGACGCCAGCCCTATATAAGGCTCAAGACAATATAGAGTACGATGCCCGAGACGCAGCACCACAGCATCGATTTTGTCTTGATTGCCACCGCCACGACACCGGCAGCCGCAATCCAGGGAATCAAGCCCTGCCACAAGCCGGCGTCGAAAGCGCCAGGGCTTATCAAATCGTTAGCGACCAGTGCCGCAAAGGCAGCGGGCGGAATATAACCCAAGGCCTCGGTAACGCGGGGCGACAGCGTTCTCCCGCGCAAGGCAAACACTGGGGCAATGCGGAAAAATGCGATGGCCGCCCACGACGACAGCCACAGGACCAAAAACTCATTAACGGGCATCGCGAGCATCCCTTCCTTCGGCGAGAGCATCGCACACAAGCGCCGCGGCAACGCCGACGAGCACGCTTGCAGGCACGGCGATATTCGTCCACCCCAAGAACTTGCATACGGCGACGGACACC
>UROJ01000242.1 GCA_900549335.1 uncultured Collinsella sp. | reverse complement strand
GAACTTGTTCTGGATGTAGAGCTGGGCCGGTAGCAGCCACTCCTCCATAGTCTTGGAGACCACGGAGCGAACCTGCGGGTTCTGGGCGAGCTTGGCGGTATAGGTCTTCATAAAGTCGAGGTAGGCCGGCAGGTCGAAGTAGAGGTTGTCGACCGGGCGCAGCTCGGGCACCTCGCCGGTGAGCTGGCTCTTGGGTGCGATGAGCTCCTCGGGCTCAAACTGGTGACCCAGGTCGCACTCGTCGGCATAAGCCTTCTCGGACTTGCAGCCCTGGATGGGGCAGCGGCCGATCACCTGACGGCCGTTGAGGAACGTGCCGGCCTTGGCATCGTAGAACTGCAGCGTGGAGCGCTTGGAGATGGTGCCCTGCTCGTGCAGGCGCTCGATAATCTCGGCGGTCACCTCGTTGTGAATCTGCGCAGCCGGCTCAAGGCCCGAGCCGCCGTAGATGTCGCAGCTGATGTTGTAGTTGTTGAGGGTCGCGGCCTGGCGGGAGTGATTGGACTCGACATACTCGCCGATGGACTTGTCGTAGCCTTCGTTCTCATTGAGCTTGCGGTAGCTCTCCATGATGGGCGAGCCGTAGCAGTCGGTGCCCGAGGTGAAGATGACGTTCTCGCGGCCCAGACGGTCGCGCAGGAAGCGGGCGAAGAAGTCGGCAGGGACAAAGACGCCGCCAACGTGGCCAAAGTGAAGGCCCTTGTTGCCGTAGGGCTCGCCGGCGGTAACGATGGCGCGGCGAGGCCAGCTGGGACGGTCGTTCATGGAGTATTTGGATGCCATGGGACTCCTTCGCATATGGTGAGAGCGCGGCCGGGCGCAAGGCCTGGCGACGCGGTGGTCAATTCGTGCATATCGTTCGACATTATCGCACATGCGGACGGGTACGTGGCAGGGGCGCTATCCTAAGATGCTATGAATGAGATTTCCAACATACATGCGTTTGAAGACGAGGATTTTCTGCACGCTTGCTTCGTGTGGGGGATGGTCGTCGTCGGCGTGTTTGCCGTGTGCCTGGTGCCGGTGTTTATGCTGCTGGGCGGGCCTGCGGATCTGGATGCGGCTGACGCGGGCGGCTGGATGGCTGTCGTGGGCTGGATAGTCGGCTTGGCTGCGATCTCAATGGCGTCGTTCGCCGTGCACGAGCTGGTGCACGGTGTGTTTTTTAAGCTGCTGGCGCCTGCGGGCGCGAAGGTGACCTTTGGGGCGAATCGCGAGACGGCGATGATCTATGCCTGCGCCGAGGGTGTTGTGTATTCGCGCCGGCGGTACATGGCGGTTTGCCTGGCGCCGACGGTTGTTGTGACGACAGCGTTTACCCTGGGGTTTGTGTTTTCGGGCTATCCACTGCTGTGCTACCTGGCGGCCGGCTTGCATTTGTCGGGCTGTGTGGGCGACTGGTATTACGTGCGGACCATTTTGCGCGACCGCCGCATTGTCGCCTGCGAAGATACGTCCTTTGGCGTGCGCTTTTTTGGGTGAGGAGATGTCGATGAAGTCGTTGTTGCTGCATGCGTGCTGTGCACCATGCTCGCTTGAGCCGGTTCGCCTGCTGCGCGAGGAGGGGTTTGAGCCCACGATTTGCTGGACCAACCCCAATATTCAACCGCGCGATGAATGGCAGCGTCGCCTAGACGAGCTGCGCCGGTGGTGTGCCGATGGCGACATCGAGCTCATCGAGGCAGGGGAGGACCGTGAGCGCTGGGAGACCGGCGTGGCACCGCTGGGTGCCGATCGGCCTCGTCGCTGTCGCGTGTGCTATGCCCTGCGCTTGGCCGAGGCATGCCGCGTGGCCCAGGAGCGCGGGTTTGAGTTTGTGGGCACGACGCTCGCCGTCTCGCCGTACCAGCTGTTCGATACCTGCAATGACGTGCTTGAGCGCTTGGCGGCGGCACATGGGCTCACCCCGGTGATTCGCGATTTTCGCCCGTATTACCCCGAGGCGACACGCCGTTCGCGCGAGCTTGGCATGTATCGGCAGAACTACTGTGGTTGCCGCTTCTCGGCTGTCGAGGCGGCCATGGACCGCGCCCGCATCCGCGACGAGCGCAAAGCGTCCAAAAAGTAGTTCTTTTGGGCTGGCAGCCTGCTAGGATGTAGGGCGGACTTTAGCTATATAAGGAGTATCCGACGTGTCTATGCGTACCGATGATTTTGACTACAACCTTCCTGAGGAACTGATTGCACAGGCTCCTGCCGATCCGCGCGACTCCTGCCGCCTGCTGGTGGTTGATCGCAAAGGCTCCCAGGCGGGAACGCCGCTGGAGCACGGCGGCACCGTTGAGCATCGCATCTTCCGTGACATCATCGACTATATCGAGCCGGGCGACGTGCTCGTTATCAACCAGACGCGCGTGATGCCGGCTCGCCTGATTGGCCGCAAGACGGGCTCGGGCGGCGTGGTCGAGACGCTGCTGCTCAAGCGCCGCGAGGATGTTGACCCGCTGGGTCACGTCTGGGAGTGCCTGGTCAAGCCGGGCAAGCGCCTGAAGCCCGGTGCTCAGATTGAGTATC
>UROJ01000241.1 GCA_900549335.1 uncultured Collinsella sp. | reverse complement strand
GCTCACCACAATGGCAAAGACCAGGTTGTCGATAAACTGGCCAACACCCGTGGACACATAGGAACGGAAGGCGAAGCTCGCAAAGTTATTCTTTTTGAGCATACGGCCGAGCGACTGGTTGAGCGTGGAATTAACCACGGCAGAAACGAGCATTGCCAGCGAAGAGCCCAGCACCACGTACCAGGTGCCGCCAATGGTGGCGTTAAGGGCGGTGTTGACCTCGATCATGCCCGTGTCGTAGTAGGCGCCCCACATGCCGGGCGTGAGCGAGCATGCCCAAAAGCACAGGCTCACGGCCAGGTTGACCAGCAGCGCGAGGATAGAGATTTTGATGGATGCCTTGGCGCCAAAGCGCTTGCAGATCATGTCCTGGCACAAAAACGAAACCCAGCTCACCACAAAGCCGCAATCGAGTGCCAGATACGGCAGGCTGATAAGCTCTTTGTTGGCCAGCAGGTTCATCATGATGACGCTCACGAAAAACAGCGAAACCGTTGCCGCGGGAATGCTCCGCAACAGGACCTTGTAGTCCTCCATGACCTTCTTGATCATTATGTACTCCTTTGGTTTTAGGTTTAACGAGCAGGATATCGGACCCGAACTGCTCGGACGCCCCGGTCTTGAGACGACGGTGGGTATGATAGCCGCTCACACGGCATCAGGCAAGTAAATGGCGCGGCAGCCCCGCAGGGCCACCGCGCCGATGCGTTAAAAGGCCACGTTGCCAAACTCCGACAGGATAAGGTCGGGGTTGTGGTCAGTTGCCCAATCCACGTTCCACGGGCTCGTGAACAGCAGCAGCTTACCGCCGCGCATGTCCTCGACGCGCAGGGTGTCGCGCGTGAGCGAAAGGCCCGGGATATCGATGGTGTCGGGGTCGTTCTGAATCCAGCGGATGTCCGTATAGGGCAGCGGCTGGCGACGAACCTCAACACGGTACTCGGCCTTGAGACGGCGCTCGAGCACCTCAAACTGCAGCACGCCGACCACGCCCACAATGACGCTCTCCATACCGGCACCCAGCTCGCGGAAGATCTGGATGGCGCCCTCCTGGGCAAGCTCCTCCATACCCTTGACGAACTGCTTGCGCTTGAGCGTGTCGACCTGCGTAATGCGAGCGAACATCTCGGGGGCAAACGTCGGAATCTGCGGATACTGCACGTGGCGCTTGCCGGAGCACACGGTGTCGCCGATGCTAAAGATACCCGGGTCGAACAGGCCCACGATATCGCCCGCGTACGCCTCGTCCACGATGGCGCGGTCATCGGCCATCATCGAGGTACCCGTGGCAAGCTTGAGCTTGCGGTTGCCCTGCACGTGGAAGGCATCCATGCCACGCTCGAACTTGCCCGAGCAAATGCGCACAAAGGCGATGCGGTCGCGGTGGTTCTTGTCCATGTTGGCCTGGATCTTAAACACAAAGCCGCTAAAGTCGTCACGGCAGGGATCGACCGGCTCGCTGGTGAGCGTATCGGTATAGGCGCGCGGCGTCGGGGCCAGGCGCAGGAACTCCTTGAGGAAAGGCTCCACGCCAAAGTTGGTGAGCGCCGAGCCAAAGAACGCCGGACTCAGCTTGCCGCAGGCCACGGCATCCAAGTCGAGCTCGTCGCCGGCGCCATCGAGCAGCTCGATGTCATCCATCAGGTTCTTATGGTTCTCTTCGCCGATGAGCTCGTCCATGGCGGGGTCGCCCAGCTCGGCCTCGACCTCGGCGACCTTCTTGGTGGCGTTGGCGTGACCGTCGCCCTCAAAGGCAATGACGCGACGAGTCTGACGGTCGAACACGCCGCGGAAGTTGCGGCCACTGCCAATCGGCCAGTTCATGGGATACGTATTGATTCCCAGGACATTCTCGATCTCTTCCATGAGCTCAAACGGATCGCGGGCCTCGTGGTCGAGCTTGTTCACAAAGGTGAAGATGGGAATGTGGCGCAGCGTACAGACCTTAAAGAGCTTTTTGGTCTGGGCCTCGACGCCCTTAGCGCCGTCGATGACCATGACCGCGGCGTCGGCGGCCATAAGGGTACGGTAGGTATCCTCCGAGAAGTCCTGGTGGCCGGGGGTATCGAGGATGTTGACGCAGGCGCCGTTGTAGGTGAACTGCAGCACCGAGGAGGTAACGGAAATGCCGCGCTCCTTCTCGATGTCCATCCAGTCCGAGACGGCGTGCTTGGCCGAGCTCTTGCCCTTGACCGAGCCGGCAGTCTGGATGCTGCCGGTATAGAGCAGCAGCTTCTCGGTAAGCGTGGTCTTACCGGCGTCCGGGTGGCTGATGATCGCGAATGTGCGGCGCGACGAGATTTCATCCGACAGGCTTGCCATGCGGATCCTTTCTTGCATTGAGTGCATTACGTCGATGTAACCGCATTATTGTAGCCGCGAAATCCCGCCATAGGGCACCTATCAGGACAAATTCATCAGTCAGGGCCCGGGCAGCCGGCCCAATCCGAATTTGTCTCTTGCGTAACTGTGCATAGTGTATATATACTGTGCTTACCGGTTATATACACGTGTAGCCCATCAGCTAAGGAGC
>UROJ01000240.1 GCA_900549335.1 uncultured Collinsella sp. | reverse complement strand
CGTCTCCGTCAAGTCTTTGGGCAGGAGCTACTTTTCCGCGGCACATCGACACAGGTGCGATAAGATAGAACGCCATGTCCGGCTGCGCGGTTTACGCAGGCTGGGCAAATCTGTACGACGCCGCCCGGAACGACACGGGGCGGCACAGATCCATAAAGGAGGATCACTGGTATGAGCCAGACCCGTCCCATCGATGAGCATTCCATGCACACCCGTACCTGCGGCGAGCTTCGCTTCGAGAACGTGGGCGAAGAGGTCACCCTCACCGGTTGGGTGAGCCGTCGCCGCGACCACGGCGGCCTTATCTTCTGCGACCTTCGCGACCGCGAGGGCATCACGCAGCTCACCTTCGACCCCGAGCACTCTGACGGCGACGCCTTTAAGATCGCCGAGACCATGCGTCCCGAGTGGCCCATCAAGATCCACGGCGTCGTGCGCGCCCGTGGCGAGGAGACCACCAACACCAAGCTCGCGACCGGCGAGATCGAGGTTCTGACCGACCACGCCGAGGTGCTCAACACGTCCGTCACCCCGCCGTTCCAGATCGAGGACGGCATCGAGACCAGCGAGGATACCCGCCTGCGCTATCGCTATTTGGACCTCCGCCGTCCCGAGATGATGGCCAACCTCAAGCTGCGCTCCGACTTCACCTTTGCCATTCGCGAGGCGCTGCACAACCGTGAGTTCATGGAGGTCGAGACGCCCTCCCTGTTTAAGTCCACGCCCGAGGGCGCCCGCGACTTCATCGTTCCCAGCCGTATCCAGCCGGGTAACTTCTACGCCCTGCCGCAGTCCCCGCAGCTCCTGAAGCAGCTGCTCATGGTCGGCGGCGTCGAGCGCTACTACCAGGTTGCCAAGTGCTTCCGTGACGAGGACTTGCGTGCCGACCGTCAGCCCGAGTTCACCCAGGTCGACATCGAGATGTCCTTCGTGGACCAGAACGACGTTATGGGCGCGCTCGAGGAAGTTCTGTCCGATGCCTTCGGTCGCATGGGCGTCGAGATGCCCACGCCGCTGCGTCGCATGAACTACTGGGAGGCCATGGACACCTATGGCTCCGACAAGCCCGATACCCGCTATGGCATGCACCTGGTCGACCTGACCGACATCTTTGCCAACTCCAAGTTCAAGGTCTTTGCGACTGCGGCAAACGAGGAGGGCTCTGTCGTCAAGGCCATCAACGCCAAGGGCGCCGGTGCCTGGGCACGTGCCAAGATCGATAAGCTCGCCGGCGTGGCCTCCACGTTTGGCGCCAAGGGCCTGGCCTGGATCGCCTTCCGCGAGGACGGCTCCATCAACAGCCCCATCGTCAAGTTCTTCTCGGACGAGGAGATGGCGGCTCTGCGCGAGCGCATGGACGTCGAGCCCGGCGACCTTGTGATGTTCGCCGCCGGCCCGCGTCTGCTCTCTGACGAGATCCTGGGCGGCATGCGTTCTCACATGGCCAACGCCCTCGAGATCAAGCGCGAGGGCCACGACTTCCTATGGGTCGTCAACTTCCCGCTGTTCCACTGGGATGAGGACCGCAAGGCTTACGCTGCCGAGCACCAGCCCTTCACCCTGCCGACCGAGACCGACATCGCCAAGATCGAGGCCGATCCGTTGGCAGCCGGTTCTTGCACCTATGACTTTGTCATGGACGGCTTTGAGGCCGGCGGTGGCGGTATGCGTATCCACAACGCCGAGATGCAGATGTCCATGCTCAAGCTTCTGGGCTTTACCGAGGAGCGTGCCGAGTCTCAGTTCGGCTTCCTCATGGAGGCGCTCAAGTTTGGTGCGCCCCCGATGGGCGGTTTCGCTCTGGGCCTGGACCGCGTGTGCATGCTGCTCACCGGCTCCGATTCCATCCGCGACGTCATGGCATTCCCTAAGACGGCCAGCGGCTCCGACCTCATGTCGGGCGCCCCGAGTGCCGTTTCTGGCGCCCAGCTCAAGGACGTCAGCCTGCGCCTGATGTAGGCGAGCGGCTACCTATTGTCTGTAACGAGGGAAGGACATGTGCCTTCCCTCGTTTTTTATGCGCCGAGGTTGTGGGGGCGTGGGATGACCGGACGTCGCGGAAAGCCCGGCCCAGGTTTCTTATAGCGAGTCTCTCTGAACGAGCTGCATGTGCATGACGGTGGTGGTGGGCGCGGCGCCGTTGATCATGTCGAGCGCAATGCCTGCGGCCATGCGGCCTTCCTCGCGAAGCGGCTGACGAATGGTCGTCAACGCGGGGACGCTGCGAGCTGCGACCTCGTGGTCATCGAAGCCTACGACCGAAACGTCTTTGGGTACGCTAATTCCCGCTTCGTTGAATGCGGCGATAACGCCGGTTGCGATACGGTCCGATCCGCATAGCACGCCGTCGGCATGTATTTCGCGCGCGAGCAGCCGCCGCGTGGCTTGGTAGCCGTCTCCGCTGCTCCATCCGGTATAGATGACATTTTCATCCGGAAGGCTTTCGCCCAAAATTGCACGGTAGCCGCGAAGGCGGTCGACGACGGCGGGGTTATCCTGCGGCCCCAGCACGGCAACGATGTCCTTGCGTCCGCGATCTTTC
>UROJ01000239.1 GCA_900549335.1 uncultured Collinsella sp. | reverse complement strand
GTGTTAAAGCCCCCGAGCTCTTGGTCACTCGTAGGGCAAAAGCCAGAGTTTGTAGCACTCTATCACAAGCGGTAGCTACTGTCGCAGGGTAAAGCTAATAGATATTGCATATGCACAAAATTGACTACAGCTTGTATGGAGTCACTCAAAGATGCCAGTCTGCCTGCAAATTATGCACGCGTTGAAAATGCATAAAGGTGTGAATGAGCTGCGTCTTTTATCGAATACTCTTACCTATCAGAGTTGTGTGCTTTTCCTGCATAAAGTGAGGATTTGCGCACGTCAGCGTGTTATTCTAGACATACGTAAATTCGTATAAGTTGGAGGTAGCATGTTCTCAATCGGTCAACACGTCATTCATCCGGGTCAGGGAGTCTGCACCGTCGTCGGTTTTAGGGACGACACACCGCAGCCCATGCTGCTGCTCGAGACCAAGCAGGGACACGCGCAGACGATCCTCATGTACCCCGTGGCGCAGGCCGACCGTTTGCACGCCGCCATCTCTCAGCAAGATGCCGAGCACCTGCTGAGCCACTACGACGAGCTGGAGTGCGACACCTTTACCGAGCGCAACAGCTCACTTGAAGAGACGCACTTTAAGCAGCAGCTCAAGCTGGGTGCGCCCGAGACGGTCCGCGTGGCAAAGACCATGATGCACCGCATTCGCCAGGCCGAGGAAGCTGATAAAAAGCCCAGCTCCTACTACATGCGCGTACTCAAGGAAGCCAAGCGCCGCTCCATCGAGGAGTTCGCTGTGGCCTTGGGCGTCACCGAGGAGGACGCTGAAGCCCGCCTAGCCCAAGCTGCCCTCAACTAACCCAACCGCGCCAAAAACCACCACAAAGGGGACAGGCACCTTTGTGGTGGTTTTCTTGTTCTAGTAGTATTCATTCTCATCGATACCCACGAGCACAAGGAGTCTCTTATGGCAGAGCCGCTTACCGCCGGAATCACCCGCGACCGCGCGTTCGAACTGCTCAACGAGCACAACAAGGACCCGTTCCACATCACCCATGGCGAGACGGTCGAGGGCACTATGCGCTACTTTGCGCGCGAGTTCGACCCCGAGAACGAGGAGTTTTGGGGCATCGTCGGTCTGCTGCACGACCTGGATTGGGAGGAGCATGAGGACGACCCCATGAACCACACCATCTATGCTGCCGAGATTCTTGAGGGCGAAGGTGCGTCTCCCGAGCTCATTCGCGCCATCCAGACGCACACGTCGGACTTCAACACCTCGCTGCCCAAACCCGAGCTGCAGATGGAAAAGATCCTGTTTGCCTGCGATGAGCTCACCGGCCTGATCGGCGCCGCCGTCATCATGCGCCCGAGCAAGAGCGTTATGGACTTTACGACCAAGTCGCTCAAGAAAAAGTTCAAGGACAAGCGCTTTGCCGCCGGCTGCTCGCGCGACGTGATTTCGCAGGGCGCCGAGATGCTCGGCTGGGAGCTCCCCGAGCTCTTTGACCGCACCATCGCGGCCATGCAGTCCTTCGCGCCCGATCGCGATACCTTCCAGGCCTAACCTGCCGCTTCACCTAAATAACCACCACAAAGGGGACAGGCACCTTTGTGGTGGTTTTTCTTTGCGCGGGCGTTAGGGGCGGACCTGACCGGTGCCTCGGAGCCTGTATTTGTAGGTGGTGAGGGCCTCGGCGGCGAAGGGGCCGCGGGCGTGGAGCTTTTGGGTCGAGATGCCGATCTCGGCGCCCAGGCCAAACTCGCCGCCGTCGGTAAAGCGCGTGCTGGCGTTGGCGTACACGGCCGAGGCATCGACCGCGTCCAGGAAGCGCTCGCAAGCATCCGTGTCCTCGGCAACGATGGCCTCGGAGTGCATCGTGCCGTAGCGGTTGATGTGCGCGATGGCCTCGTCCTCGTTTGCCACGACCTTCACGCTCATCTCGAGCGCCAGATACTCGCGACCCCAGTCCTCCTCAGTCGCGGCGGCGTAGTCATCGCCCTCCACAAAGCCGGCGTCGGCGCACGCGGCGCACGTGGCCTCGTCGCCGTGCATGAGCACGCCGTGGTCATGCAGCACGGCCACGACCGCGGGCAAAAACGCATCGGACACGGCACGGTCGACCAGCAGCGACTCGGCGGCATTGCACACGCCCACGCGCTGCGTCTTAGCGTTGACGATAATATTGAGCGCTTTATCGAAGTCGGCGGATTCATGCACGTAGATGTGGCAGTTACCCGTGCCCGTCTCGATCACCGGAACGAGTGACTCGCGCACGCAGCGCTGGATCAGGCCCGCACCGCCACGCGGAATGAGCACATCGACGACGCCGCGGAGCTTCATGAGCTCGCCGGTGGCCTCGCGGTCGGTAGACTCGATCATCGACACGGCCTCGCGCGGGAAGCCCTTGGTCTCGAGCGCATCGGCCAGCAGCTCAGAAATCATGGCGCACGAGTGATAGGCTAGCGAACCGCCGCGCAGAATGCAGGCGTTGCCGGTGCGGATGCAGATGCCCGCGGCGTCGGCCGTCACGTTGGGGCGCGCCTCGTACACCATGGCGACCAGGCCCAACGGCACGCTCACACGGGTGAGGTCC
>UROJ01000238.1 GCA_900549335.1 uncultured Collinsella sp. | reverse complement strand
CGGGGGCGAGCATTGAGCAGACCATCGAAGTCGAGGAGGGCAAGGAGCAGGAGCTCGAGCTCGGCTTGACGCTGAACGGCAGCGTTGTCATGGGCGCGAAGCTCGCAAAGCACGAGTTGTTTGGCGGCCTGTGCTTTGGTGCCAACGCCGGCTTTACTACGGGTAACTCCTCGAGTGAATCGACCGAATACGGCGGCACCGTCGACAACCTGCCCGAGGCCGCGCAGGGCAAGTACGGTTTTGTGTGGCGTCTGGGCGTCAACGCGGTGGATGTCGACAAGTTCGAGGCAGACTCGGGCGACAAGCTCGGCACCAAGGACACCGACCAGTTCTGGATCGTGGGCTATGACGTTAAGGACGTCGAGATGCCCGACGCGCCGGCCGTGACGGGCTTTACGGCAAACGCCGTCGATTCGACCAGCGTTACGTTTAGCTGGGACGATGTGCTCGCAAACAAGAGTGGCTTTAGCTACGGCGTGGGCATGCTGCAGAGCAATGCGGCGGATGCGGTCGTCAATAGCTGGAAGATTGCCGACAACACGCAGACCTCGCTCAAGTGGGATGGGCTGCAGCCCAATACGGAGTATCGATTCGCCATCGCCGCCGTTAAGAATGGATCCACGACCGAAACAGGTATTCGCTCGGCAATCATCACGGTCAAGACCATGCCCGATGGCATGACGATGACCGTGAGCGGACCTGCGGCGGATGCTGCGGAGGGGTCGGATCTTGGATACGACTCTTCGGTTGAGCGCACGGCGGGAAGCCACCTGACGCTCTCGGCGATTGGCCATGTGAAGCAACTCGGTGCCGACGATAGCGAAACAGGGCTGGCACCGACCTATATGTGGTACCGCAAGGGCCGCGGCGAGACAGAGTTTAAGCTCGTGGGTGCCGATGGCAACCTCGCGGCTGGAACGGCCTCAAAGCTCGAGATTGACCTGACCGCAGACGATGACGGTGCGCAGTATTACTGCCACGTGGGATACAACGACGTGGGCCTCGACACCGGCACGACGCTCGTGAATATCGAGGCCGAGGAGACGGCGCCCACAACGGTGAACGCCACCCCGATCCGCATGCGCCTGTTCAAGCGGGCAAGCGCGGGTGCCAAGAAGTTCCTGGATCACACGTTGGTGAACACCGCCGGCTCCACTGATTCCGAAGGCTCGAAGGACCCCGAGACTCCGACAGCCCCGGAGACCCCGACGAATCCGGACAAGCCAAAGTCCGATAGCGGAACTAAGACCGACACTACGACCACGGCCAAGAACCTCGCAAACACCGGCGATCAAACATTCGCCCTGGTCGCCACCGCTGCAGCAGCAGGCATCATCCTAGTGGCAATAGCCCTCGTCATGTTGGCTAAACGCCGCAAGAACCACTAGCCATCAGCAGGGGGCAACGGCAAACCAAAAACCCGGGTAGCCAACCACCAGGCTACCCGGGTTTTCTATCGAGCAAAGACTCGGCAACCGGAAACCGCATCCCAGAATCAGCCCCCAAAGTGGGACGCACTTTCCCAACAGACCCTCAACCGGAAACTACATCCCATTCCAACGTCAGATTCCGGGACGCGCTTTCCGCAAACAAAGAAGGCCACATAACGTGGCCTTCAACTTATATATGTTCGGCGATACACCCAAGACAAGCCACGCCCCAACATCAGGGCGTCTGCCCGGCGGCGCGGAATGTAAGGTTCATCGCGAGTTCCGCACGAGCCGGAGAGCACTTAATGTGCTCTCCGTGCGAGCAGGACTGCCCGAGCAGGGAACCTAACATTCCGCGCCGCCGGGCAGACGAACCAGGTCGAAGGACTCGCTACTTGATCTTGGTCGTACCCGGTGCCAGGTTGGGGTCGGTTTCGTTGGCCTCGGTCTGGAAGTGCTCGGTGTAGACGTTCTTGCCGTCGCGGAACATCTCGTAGTACTGCATCTTGGCGTAATCCTCGCGCGCCTTGGTGGCGGCTGCGGCAGCGGCGTCGTCACCGGTGACGTTGGAGGAGAGCGCCCAGCGCAGGCTGGCGTCCTCGTAGCCGACCGAGTTGATGGCGGGCAGCGACTCGCGCAGCGTCATGTGCGCCTTCTGGTAGTCGGTCAGCGGGGCGCCGATCAGCTGCATAAGCTGCGTGGACAGGTAGTTGGTGGACAGGTCGTCGACCTCGCTCGTCTGGTCGCAGCCGGCAACGTCGTAGTTGGCCCAGATGATGTAGTCGGTCTGCCACAGGCGCTCCTGATGCGTAGCGTCGTCCTCGCCGGTAAACCACTTGTCATTGAACTTGGACGGGAAGAACGGCTGATGGTCGCCCCAGAACACCACGACCACCTTGCGGTCGAGCTTGCTCAAGGCGTTGAGGAAGTAGCGCAGCGCCTGATCGGACTGCTCGATGCACGAGACATACTCGTCGACATCGGAGAGCGTGCCGTCCTCGACGGTCTTGGCGTCCAGGTCGGTCGTGTCGATGTTCAGGTGCATTTGCTTGTCGACCGGCAGCAGGCCCGTGTCGTAGCCCGAGTGGTTCTGCATGGTCACATCGAAGATGAACTGCGGATCGGCGTTCTGGTCGAGCAG
>UROJ01000237.1 GCA_900549335.1 uncultured Collinsella sp. | reverse complement strand
CTCGAGCATGATTCCCGATAGCGATATCGAGAACATCGCCACGCAGTCCTCAACCGCGCAAATCTGCGTCGACAACCTAGTGGACGCGGCGCTTGCCGCCGGCGGCCACGACAACGTGACCGTAGTAGTCGTTGACCTGGTTGACGATGGCGTTATGCGCGAGGCGCAACGCGTGCGTCGCCGCAACATTACTATCGCCGCCATCCTGGCCCTCGTCTTTGTGCTGGCAGCTGGCATCTGGGCCTACACGGGTGTCACCGGCTCATACTACCTGGGTACCTACCAGGGCAATGTCGCCGTCTGGCGCGGCCTGCCCGGCAAGCCGCTCGGACTCAAGCTCCACTGGCTCGAGAGCGAAACCAGCATTAAGCTGTCCGACCTGCCCGAAGACACGCAAAACCGCCTCAAGGCGGGCATTCCGCAAACAAGTGTCGACGATGCGCAGGACACGATATCCAAGTACCGCCACCAGATCGACGAGGAGCAGACCCGCCAGGTGATCGACGCGCAAACGATTCGCGACAACACCAATCAGGGATCGACCTCCGAATCAGATTCCGAGAAAACCGCCGAACAGTCCGCCGAGGCCGAAGCCTCCGATAAGAACTAGAAAGGGAGTGCCGCTTATGAGTCGCCGCAACACCGAGCTGCTCTTGCTCATCGCCTCGGCGTTCCCCGTCATCCTGCTGTATGCGATGTACGTGCTCACTGCGGGCGCCGCTATCTCCTTTGAGACGCTCGCCGTACCGATCGGCCTCTTTGCCGCCTTTGCCGCGGCCCACATTGCCGTGCGCATCTTGGCGCCCGGTGCCGACCCCGCCATCCTGCCCATCGTATTTATACTTTCGGGCATCGGCATCACGTTCGTGACGCGTCTCGCCCCCGCTCTCGCCATCTCACAGCTCATCATCCTGTTTGTCTCGGTGGCGCTCATGGTGGGAACGCTTGCACTAGTCAAAAACCTCGACGTGGTCATGCGCTACAAGTACACCTTTGGCATCATCGGCATCATCCTGCTGATGCTGCCTATCTTTATCGGCACCACGATCTCGGGCTCCAAGCTGTGGATTCGCATCGCGGGCTTTACCATCCAGCCCGGCGAGTTCGCCAAGGTCTTTATCGTGCTGTTCCTGGCCGGGTACCTGGCCGAGAACCGCGAGCTGCTCTCCATCTCCAACCGCAAGATCTTGGGCTTTAAGATCCCTCGCCTGCGACTGCTACTGCCGTTGTTTGCCGTGTGGGGTGTGTGCCTGCTCGTCGTCGTCTTCGAACGCGACCTGGGTTCGGCCGTGCTGTTCTACACCATCTTCTTGCTGATGCTCTACGTTGCCACGGGGCGCTTTTCGTATGTCGTTATCGGCCTTGCGCTCTTAGCCGTTGGAGCCGTGGGCGCCTACAAGTTCCTGTCGCACGTTCAGGTGCGTTTCCAGGTTTGGGTCGATCCGTTTAAGGACGCCCAGGGTCAGGGCTACCAGATCGTCCAGTCGCTCTTCTCGCTTGCCGATGGCGGTCTGGTCGGTGTTGGCATCGGCAACGGCATGGCCAACAACATCCCTGTCGTCGAGTCCGACTTTATCTTCTCGGCTATCGGCGAGGAGATGGGCCTTTTGGGCGGCGGCGCCGTGCTCATCCTGTTTATGCTCTTTGCCGTGCGTGGCCTGACCACAGCTG
Organism: uncultured Collinsella sp.; assembly: GCA_900549335.1. Lineage (GTDB taxonomy): Bacteria > Actinomycetota > Coriobacteriia > Coriobacteriales > Coriobacteriaceae > Collinsella. The sequence continues at coordinate 907 of UROJ01000237.1, read as the reverse complement.
CCCGCGCAAAGTCCGACCTTGCCGCCTTTAGCGCCACCGGTCTTACGGCAGCCATCAGCTTCCAGGCCTTCTTGATCGTTGGCGGCGTAACCCGCCTGATCCCGCTGACCGGCGTCACCCTGCCCTTTATGAGCCAGGGCGGCTCCTCGCTGCTGGCAAGCTTTATCATCGTCGCACTCCTGCTACGTGCCGGTGACGAGGCGACCGGACGCGAGGCCGAGCTTACCGGCACCGGCACCATGGCCGCCATCACCGATGATCAGGTCGCATCTGCCGCCGCCCCGACGGGCTCGCGCTTTGCCACCTCGTCTTCCTACGGCAGCGGCAGCCATTCCGTCGGCTCGCGCATGCGCCGTCGCCTGCTCGACACGCCTGAATCCGGTGTGCTCGGTCGCGTGGCGCTCGCCAACCGTCTAACCCGTGCGGTGCTCGCCTTTACGGCGCTGTTCGCCATCCTTATCGGCAACCTCACCTATGTCCAGGTCATTAAGGCCAAGGACTATCAGGACATGCCGACCAACAACCACACCATCGCCCGCTCCAAGTACATCCAGCGCGGCTCCATCATCACGTCCGACGGCGTGACGCTGGCCGAGTCGCTGCAGCAGGAGGACGGCACCTACGTACGCTCCTACCCCAACGGTAACCTGGCAGCGCACGTGGTTGGCTACGTGAGCCAGCAGTATGGCACCACCGCCATCGAGAGCGTCATGAACGACACGCTCACCGGTTCTAAGGACTACTCTAGCTGGAACAACGCCATCGCGTCGCTCGCGGGCCAGACCCAGCCGGGCAACACCGCCAAGCTCACCATCGACTCGCGCATCCAGACGGCTGCTGAGCAGGCGCTCAAGGGCTTTAAGGGCGCTGTAGTGGTCATCGACCCGCGTACCGGCGCGGTGCTCGC
>UROJ01000236.1 GCA_900549335.1 uncultured Collinsella sp. | reverse complement strand
CGTAGTTGTACGGACCGCCCGAATCCTTGGCGCAGATCGACACCATGTGCTCGGTGCAGCCTAGGTCGTCGCCCACGCAGCCCATGTCAACGCTGATCATCTCGCGCGTGTCGGCCGGCACGAAGGCGCCGCCGTGGCCCACCTCCTCGTACACGGTAAAGAGCAGCGAAACCTTACGCGAAAGCGTCACCTCGCCAGCGGCGACGGCACGCGCCAAGCCCAACAAAATGGCGGCCGATAGCTTGTCATCCAGGAAGCGGCTCTTAATGTAGCCGCTCTCCGTCACCGTCGTGCGAGGATCCATAGCGATGATGTCGCCGGTCTGAATACCCAGCTCGAGCACATCGTCCTTGCTGTCGACGTTCTCGTCGAGCAAGATCTCCATGTTCTTCTCGATGGTCTTGACCGGCTCGTCGGCCACGTGCGCCGAAGGCTCGGTGTTAAGAACCACGCCCGTGTAGACATTGCCGTCGCGCGTGTAGACGGTGCAGTTCTCGCCATCGGCCGTAGACCACTGATGCCCACCGAGCGTCGTGGGGCGCAGGCGGCCATTGTCCTTAATGGAACGCACCATGGCGCCTAGGGTATCGACATGGCTCGCCAGTACGAGCGGCTCGCCCTCGCCGCCAAGCTCAACGAGCACGTTACCCTTATTAGAACGCTCAGGCCCAAACCCCATATCGCGCAGGGTCTCCATCAGATAATCAGTCGCCGCACGGGTATAGCCGGTAGGGGAGGCAATAGAAGTCAGCGTCTTAAGCTGTCCTGCGATATAGGAGAGCGTCTCCTCTAGAGAAGCATCAATATTAGAAGTCATATGCATCCTTCCAAGTAAAACTAAGACCGAGTCCCGATTTTAACCGTTCTGCACGTGCAATGCCCCAGGAGCCGAGCCGCCTCCAGACGTCCCCGCACCGGTTTTGTGCACGTGCACGGTTTACAATCTCAATCTTGCATAAATCCTATTGGTATTTGCATAGAAATGAGGCATCTTTTTGCTTCGTCTCAGGGTGCCCCACCTTGGACCGTGCAAAAAACGGAGTATTCAGCACCGTGGGCCCCAACGGCCCCATCACGAACGACAAAACGACGCGGTTACAGCAGTGTTGCAGGTCGTCGCAAAGCAGAAACTCAGTAACAACCCCCTCCACTCATCGATAGCCCGCCCACAATGGCTGTCGATGGGCGCCTGCGGATCACTACCGCCCATTCACAACGTTAAGCATTTTTAAGAGCTTGTTGAATACTCCCAAAAATGCACGCAGGGAAGTGCACCACCTATCCGCAGCGGGCAGTACGCCTTGGTTTTGTCCGTCTCAGGGCATCGACGCAGCACAAAAAGCCCCGCCGTGCGTAGCACGGCGGGGCCAGCGGCACGTCAAAAGACCATACACCTACGGGCGAAGGACCACCAAACTGGGCTAGGCAGCCGGGCAGATCTTCTTGAAGAGCTCGATGACGTCGTCGAGCGTTGCCTCGCGCGGGTTACCCGGGAAACAAGCGTCGGCCATGGCGTCCTTGGCCAGGACCTCGATCTCGTCAGCCTTCATGGCCTCGCAGACGTGCGGGATATTCACGTCGGCGGAAAGCTGCTTGACGGCGGCGATAGCGGCGTCGGCAGCCTCGTCGGTGCTCATGCCCGTGGTGTCAACGCCCATGGCGACGGCAACCTTGGCCAGACGCTCGGCGCAAACCGGCTTGTTGAACTCCATGGCGATCGGCAGCAGCATGGCGCAAGCGACGCCGTGCGGGGTGTCGTAGTGAGCGGACAGGGTGTGAGCCATGGCGTGGTCGATGCCCAGGCCAACATTGGAGAAGCCCATGCCGGCGACATACTGGCCAAGGGCCATGCCCTCGCGGCCGGAGCCGGGCTGGCCGGACTTGGCCTCGGCAACGGAGTCGCGTAGGTTCTCGCTGATCAGCTTGATGGCCTCAAAGTGGAACATGTCGGAGAGCTCCCAAGCGCCCTTGGTGGTATAGCCCTCGATGGCGTGGGTCAGAGCGTCCATGCCGGTGGAGGCGGTCAGGCCGGCGGGCATGGAAGCCATCATGTCGGGGTCGACGACGGCGACCTCGGGGGCGTCGTTGGTGTCGACGCACACGAACTTGCGGACCTTCTCGGGGTCGGTGATGACGTAGTTGATGGTCACCTCGGCAGCGGTACCGGCGGTCGTCGGCACGGCGATGGTGAACACGGCGTGGTTCTTAGTGGGAGCAACGCCCTCGAGGCTGCGGACATCGGCGAACTCGGGGTTGTTGATGATGATGCCGATGGCCTTGGCGGTGTCCATGGAGGAGCCGCCACCGATGGTCACGATAGCGTCAGCCTCGGCGGCCTTGAAGGCCTCGACGCCGTCCTTGACGTTCTGAATCGTGGGGTTGGGCTTGATCTCGGAGTAGAGGCTCCAAGCGATGCCGGCGGCGTCGAGCTCGTCGGTCACCTTAGCGGTAACGCCAAACTTGACCAGATCGGGGTCGGAGCAGACGAAGATCTTCTTGTAGCCGCGACGCTGGAGCTCGCCGGGGATCTCCTTGATGGCGCCGGAACCATGATAAGAGATGGTATTGAGAACGAAACGATTAGCCATTGATA
>UROJ01000235.1 GCA_900549335.1 uncultured Collinsella sp. | reverse complement strand
GTTCACAGGCGCCCTTCGTGGTAGTTCGAACACTTGTTCTATACGCACACATGTTCTATAGTAGAGGTGCTTGCATCGAACTGAAATTGCAACTAGAATATAGTTGCAGAATGTGAGGCGGGATAACTCGATCCGATAAACTCATCGCCCAACTGTTTAGCTGCCCTTCGACGTATCGTTATGCGGATTTTTTAAAAGTCATGGCTTCGTATGGCTTTGAAATGGACAGCAGAGGCAAGACATCCGGATCGCGCGTTCGCTTCTACAGGCCATCGGACGGCAGGATGTTCGTAATGCACGCACCTCATCCATCTGACGAATTGACAGCGGGAACCATTCGAAACATCGTTCGCTTTCTGCAAGATGTCGGAGGTAGTCATGAGTAACGTTTTGGCATACAAGGGTTATTTCGCCCCGGTCGAGTTCGATGCCGAACAGCATGTGCTAACAGGTATGGTCGCCGGCATTAGGGACGCAATCGTATTTGAAGGTTCCACGGCTGAAGAAGTGGAGCAATGCTTCCACGACGCCGTCGACGATTACCTTGAGTTTTGCGCCGAGAAGGGCAAGGAACCCGAGCGGGCTTTTAAGGGCTCGTTCAACGTAAGAACGGGCTCTGAGCTCCACAAGCAAGCAGCGCTGGCGGCGGCAAAGAAGGGTGAGTCACTCAATAAGTTTGTGACTGAAGCGATCGCTGCGGCGCTGTGAAGCCAACGTCGAGTCGAAGCCGCCACAAAGGGCGCCTTTGCGGCGGCTTCGACGTTTGCCCAGATAAAACCTGCCAAAATAAACCTGTCCCTTTTTGGCAGGTTTGCTAGAGGAGGCCGGGATGGATAAGGTTGAGCTGCGACGAGCGGTGATTGCCCGGCGCGACGCTCTTGATTTGGATGTGCGGGCGGCAAAGTCTGCCGTTATCTGTGCACGGCTGGTTGAGCTGCTGGATCGCTTGGGCGCCGCGGCGCCGCACACCGTTGCCGTCTACGCCGCGATGGGTTCCGAGGTCAATCCTGCCGCGTTTGCCGCAGCGGCCGCCAAACGAGGCGGGTGCGTGGCCTATCCGTGCATGCTCTCGGCAATTGATGCCGCAGCTTGTGGCCAGCGCATGTGCATGCGGGCAGTTGCCGCCGACGATGCATCCGCGGCACCGTTTATCGCCCACCCCACGCGGGCCTTCGCAGCCACGAACATCGACAGCAGCCGCTTCCCTATCGTGCCTGCCGAGGCTCTCGACATGATCGTCGTGCCGCTCGTAGCCTTCGACCACGCCGGCGCGCGCCTGGGCTACGGCGGCGGCTGCTATGACCGCTACCTGCCCATGCTCTCGCCCGCATGCCAAATCATCGGCATCGCCTTTGACGAGCAGCGTGTCGACCACGTTCCCACCGACGCCCACGACCTGCCGCTGCCCAACATCATCAGCGTCTAACCGCTGCCACATCAGCCACGGCCGCAGCAGCAGCCACGGCCACAGCCGCGGCCTAGTGCTCCTCGCCAGCGCGGGCCAGGTCGTAGGGCGTGGTCTGGTAGACGTAATAGTTGAGCCAGTTGGTGTAGAGCAGCTGAGCCTGGCTGCGCCAGACGTTGCGCGGCTCGGCGGTGGGGTCGTCGCCCGGGAAGTAATGCGCCGGCACCTGGGGGTTAAGCCCGCGCTTCACGTCGCGCTCGTACTCCAGGCGCAGCGTGTCGGTATCGTACTCGGGGTGGCCAAATACAAAGAAACGGCGGCTGTCGGTCGACTTGACGATGTACAGGCCCACCTCGTCGGATACGGCCACGACCTCGAGCTGCGGCTCGGCCTCCACGTCCTCGCGACGCACATCGGTGTTGCGCGAATGCACGGCATAGAAACGGTCGTCGAAGCCGCGGACCAGTGGGCTTTGCGGCTTCATCAGATAATGCTCGAACACGCCGCTCGCCTTTGCCGGCAGGTCGTACTTCTGGATACCGTAATGATGGTAGAGCCCCGCCTGCGCGCCCCAACAAATGTGCAGCGTAGAGTGCACGTGCGTAGTGGACCAATCCATGATCTGGCAGAGCTCGGGCCAGTAGTCGACCTCCTCGAACGGCATCTGCTCCACCGGCGCGCCCGTGATGATCAGGCCGTCGTAGTGGATGTCGCGGATGTCGTCGAACGTGCGGTAAAACGTCTCCAGGTGGCCGGCGCTCACGTGCGTGGCCTCGTGCGTCTTGGTGCGCAGCAGGTCCACCTCCACCTGCAGCGGCGTGTTGGAGAGCTTGCGCATGATCTGCGTCTCGGTGGCGATCTTGGTGGGCATGAGGTTGAGGATGAGCACGCGCAGCGGACGGATGTCCTGGTGCAGCGCGCGGTACTCGGTCATGACAAAGATGTTCTCGCTCTCGAGCTGCGCAGCGGCAGGAAGGGCGTCGGGAATACGAATGGGCATGGATGCTCCTTACGAGTCAGTTGCAGCTATGGTACAACGAGCGGCCCCATCCGCGCGAGCACATCGCCCCGAGACACCATCAGCGGCCCAAATCAGTCCAAAAGTAGAGATTAAGGCATGTCCCAAAAATCTATGGCGCTTTAGTCTGGCAAAGTGGCAGCAGGACGCTACAATGGTTCGACGCGAAAAACTCGGCCGAAAGGATACATA
>UROJ01000234.1 GCA_900549335.1 uncultured Collinsella sp. | reverse complement strand
GGTTTATGGAGCATTGGGCTCCGTTTACGGATTGCTCTGTATTTATGCTCGCAATTAAGCTCGAGGTTGGCTACACTATCCCTTGACCATTAAAGGGGTACGAGATACCCACATGGAATTACATTGCTGCCAAAGAGCAGCCCTTCCTGTGGGTGTCTGGTCCGCTTTGAGCGGTCGGGCATCTATTTTTTTGACTGTGTCAGCAGTCAAGACATGTGAGGAAGGAGATCGATGGGCACGACTTCCCCCAAGGCGGTCATCATGGACGAGACCGCCGTCAACCGAGCGATGACCCGCATCGCGCACGAGATTCTCGAGCGCAACGAGGGCTGTGAAGACCTCGCTCTGGTCGGCATCGTCACGCGCGGCGACCTTCTGGCAAAGAAGCTCGCCGAGGAGATCAAGGAGATCGAGGGCGTCGACGTTCCGCTCGGCAGCCTGGACATTAGCTTCTACCGCGATGACTATGCGACCAATTTCGCTCCCGCGATCCACGCTACCAACATTCCCTTCAGCGTCGACGGCAAGCGCGTCGTGCTGGTGGACGACATCCTGTATACGGGCCGTACCATCCGCGCCGCTCTCGACGCCGTTATGGACCTGGGCCGTCCGAGCCGCATTGAGCTGGCAGTCCTCGTTGACCGCGGCCACCGCGAGCTCCCCATCTCGCCGGACTTTGTCGGCAAGAACGTTCCCTCGTCGCATGAGGAGAACGTGCACCTATATATGAAGGAAGTCGACGGCCACACCGCCGTCGAGATTAACGACGTCGCGCCGGGTTCCCACGTGGGCTCCGCGCCGCTGGGAGGTGAGTAGTACCGTGGCGTTCAACCATAAGCACCTGATCGACATTACCGAGTACTCCGAAGAGGACATCAAGCTCATCCTCGAGACCGCCAAGGCGTTCTCCGAGGTCAACGAGCGTGCGATCAAGAAGGTCCCCACGCTCAAGGGCAAGACCATCGTCAACATGTTCAACGAGCCCTCGACGCGCACCCGCAGCTCCTTCGAGCTCGCCGAGAAGCGTCTTTCGGCCGACAGCCTTAACTTTGGCGGCTCCTCGACCTCCACGGTCAAGGGCGAGAGCCTCGTCGACACCGTCGAGACCCTCAACGCCTATAAGATCGACTGCATTGTCGTGCGCGATAAGCACGCCGGCGCTCCCTACATCGTCACGCAGAACTCGCCCGCAAGCGTCATCTGCGCCGGTGACGGCAAGCACAACCATCCCACGCAGGCCCTGCTCGACCTGTACACCATCTGGGAGCACAAGGGTGACTTCCACGGTCTGAAGGTCGCCGTCGTCGGCGATATCGCCCACTCCCGCGTCTGCGGCTCGCTGATCCCCGCCCTTAAGATCATGGGCTGCGAGACCTACGCCGTCGCCCCCGGCACGCTGCTGCCGCCGGCGCCCGAGGTTCTGGGCTGCGACCACGTGACGAGCGACCTCGATTCTGTCCTGCCCGAGCTGGACGTCGTCTACATGCTGCGCGTGCAACAGGAGCGCCTCGAGGGTGCCCCGTTCCCGACCATTCGCGAGTACCACAAGCTCTTCGGCCTGACCAAGGACCGCGAGAAGCTCATGAAGCCCGACGCGATCATCTGCCACCCGGGCCCCATCAACCGCGGCGTCGAGTTCGATTCCTATATGGCCGACCACCCGCAACGCTCCGTCATCCTGGAGCAGGTCTACGCCGGTATCTGCGTGCGTATGGCTATCCTGTATCTGCTGCTTGGAGGTGCCGATAATGGCCTTGCTTCTTAAGAATGCCCACGTCGTCGACCCGTCCGTCGAGCTTGACGGTGTCGTTGACGTCCTGATTGACGGCGACAAGATCGCCGAGGTCGGCGAGAATCTCGCCGTCGAGGGAGCCGAGGTCCGCGACCTTTCCGGCAAGTACCTCGTCCCCGGCCTGGTGGATATGCACGTTCACCTTCGCGAGCCCGGCTACGAGGTCAAAGAGGACATCGAGAGCGGCACCCGCGCAGCTGCCAAGGGCGGCTTTACCGGCGTGTGCGCCATGCCCAACACCGATCCCGTCACCGATAACGGCACTGTCGTGGAGTTCGTCAAGTCCCGCGCTGCCGAGGTCGGTCACTGCCGCGTCTATCCGTCGGGCGCCATGACCCGCGGTCTTAAGGGCGAGGCCATGTCCGAGATGGGCGATATGGTCGCCCACGGCGCCGTCGCCTTCACCGACGACGGCCGCGGCGTGCAGGGCGCAGGCATGCTCCGTCGCTGCATGGACTACGGCAAGATGTTCGGCAAGGTCTTTATGAGCCACTGCCAGGACGAGGACCTGGTCGGTCACGGCCAGATCAACGAGGGCAAGGTCTCGACCCGTCTGGCCCTCGAGGGCTGGCCGGCTGCCGGCGAGGAGCTCCAGATCGCCCGCGACATCGAGATCGCCAAGCTGACCGGTGCCAAGCTGCACATCCAGCACATCTCCACCGCCCATGGTCTGGAGATCGTGCGTGCCGGTAAGGCTGCTGGCGTTCAGGTTACCTGCGAGGCTACCCCGCACCACATGTTCCTGACCGAGAACGACCTGGACGAGACCTACAACACCTCGCTCAAGGTCAATCCGCCGCTGCGTACCGAGGAAGATGCTGAGGC
>UROJ01000233.1 GCA_900549335.1 uncultured Collinsella sp. | reverse complement strand
TCCGCATGTTCCGTTCACTCGAGGGCGTGGTGATGATTGAGGGGGCGTCCAGGATGGGCGATGGCAAGTTCGAGAAAACTATCTATACCGGATGCTTTAGCGCGCGCACAGGCAATTATTACTACGCGATGTATGGGGACCCGTCGATTCGCTACGTGAGTCTGATGGATGCCGAGGGCGCGAGCCCCGATAGGCTCGTGGTTCCCGAGCCGCGTCGTTCGTAGCCGTTAGCTTTACTGCAATGCAAAGCGGCCCTGCATCTCTCGTGAGGTGCAGGGCCGCTGTCGTTGATTTGTGACGTCGCTAGAAGTTGGCGTCGTTGAGTTGTTCGCTCTCGAGGCCGTCGAGCTGTTGCTGTTCGGGCGTATCTGCGACGCTCTCGAGCAACTCAGTGGGGTCGACGTTCATGTCCCTACCGGCCTCGTTGCCGTTGACCAGGTCGTCCGAGAAGATGTCGACTTCCATTTCCTCGGCCTCTTCGATCTGAACCTCGAGCGGCACCTGGGTGCGCACGAGCTTAACGGCCGGGCGCATGCGGGCAAACAGCGGCACGTACTCGATGATGATGGCCGAGTTCTCTAGACCGTACCAGCGTGCCGGGCTTCCGCAGGCGCGGCGGACGGCGTACTTGATGGCCATGACGCGGTGGTCATTGCGGTTGATGTCCGTTTCGGGGGCGAGCATCTTGCGCAGCATGCAAAAACGGAAGTCGCCCACGTTGCCGCGGGTCTCGTAGATGGAGTAGGTGTGATGCTGCGGCGGTAGCTCACCCGATGCCATCAAGTCGCCAACGATCTGGCGCAGGTAGGCATTAACGCGCTGATTGACCTTAAAGCCCAGGTCCAGACGCACACGGAACAAAAAGTCCGTGCCAAAGGTCTCAACGGAATACTCGTGCGTATAGGGCTCGTCGGTAACGTGCACGTTGATGAACCAGTATGCCTTGGCGCGCTTGGGATGCTTGTCCAGGATGGAATAGAGCACGTCGCGGTCGAGCGTGAGCGGATCGGGGCTGTTGGTGAGGAACACCAGATTGTCGGCGAGCACGGGGTAGGTCTCGTCGTTGCGCAGACGGTTGAGCTGATCGATGTACTTGGAGACGGACAGCAGGATCGTTTGCGTGCGCTCGATGGCGGTGCCGCGGCGCCACACATACATAAGGCCAAACAGCAGCGAGGCCAAGAAGATCATGACGTAACCGCCGTCAAAGAACATAGTGAGGCATGAGGCAAAGAAGCAGAGCTCGATGGCGCCAAAAAGCAGGGCGAAGATGCAGGCGCCCAGCTTGTGCTTGAGAATGCCGGCGATATAGCTCGTCAAAAGCGTCGTGGTCATGAGCATGGTCACGGTGATGGCGAGGCCATAGGCGCTTTCCATGCGCTCGGAGTTCTGGAACAGCAGCACGATGAAAATGCAGCCGACCCACATGATGTTGTTGACGAGCGGAATATAGAGCTGACCCTTGGTGTCGCTGGGGTAGTGGATGCGCAGGTGCGGCATGAGATTGAGACGGGTTGCCTCGGATACCAGCGAGAACGAGCCGGTGATGAGCGCCTGCGAGGCGATGATGGCCGCCACGGCCGAAAGCACGATGGCAAAGGGGCGCAGGGGCTCGGGGAGCATCATATAGAACGGGTTGACGATATCCATCGCGAGCATCTGGGGGTTGGAGTTATTGGCGAGCAGCCAAGCGCCTTGACCCAGATAGTTGAGGATAAGGGCCGCCTTAACAAACGGCCAGGATGCATAGATGTTGGCCTTGCCCACATGACCCATGTCCGAGTAGAGGGCCTCGGCGCCGGTCGTCGACAGGAAGACAAAGCCGAGCACCATGATGCCCGAGTGGTTGATGGGCGAGAACAGGAACATGATGCCGCGAATGGGGTTGAGCGCGCGCAAGATGGACAGGTTGCCGAGCATGTTGAACAGGCCGGCGCCTGCCAGGAACAGGAACCACAGCGTCATGAGCGGGCCGAACAGCTTGCCGATCGACGAGGTACCGGCGCGCTGCATGGCAAACAGCCCGCAGATAATGATGATGGTAATGATGATCACGTTGGTCTGCCCGTCACCCAATAGCGCGTGGCCCCACTCGATGGTGCGCAGGCCCTCAATGGCTGTGGTGACCGTGACCGCGGGGGTGAGGATGCCGTCGGCGAGCAGCGCCGCGCCGCCGATCATGGCGGGGAGAATCAGCCACGGTGCCACCTTGCGCACAAGGCTGAACAGGGCGAAGATGCCGCCTTCGTTGTGGTTATCGGCCTTCATGGCGATGACCACGTACTTGACCGTGGTCACGAGCGTCATGGTCCAGATGACGAGCGAAAGCGCGCCCAGAATCATGCTCTCGCTGACGGTGCCGATGCCGCCGTTGTTGGCGACGATTGATTTCATGGTGTACATGGGGCTCGTGCCGATGTCGCCATAGACGACGCCGAGCGTTACGAGCAGCATGCCAGCGGTGAGGGGAATGGCTCCGTGCCCGCCCTGCACATGCTGATCTTGGAGGTTTGCCTCCAGTTTGTTGTGTGCCACGTGGACTCCCTTAGACATCTGGCCTCTGCCAAGAGCAGTAGACCTTTATGCCATCTTTATACATATAAGAGCAGTTTGGCACATCGGGTGATTTTAGACAATAATCCTCAACTGGGGA
>UROJ01000232.1 GCA_900549335.1 uncultured Collinsella sp. | reverse complement strand
GCCCCGCACCGTCCAGACCGCCGACCGTGGCAAACTCGATGTCCGCGCCCTCGTCCTGCTTGCCATCCTGCTCGCCGCCGGCTTCATCCTCAACTTCACCGTCGGCAAGGCCATCTCGGGCATCTCGGGCGGCATGATCAGCCCCGAGTTCATCATCTCGGCCTTCTGCCTCACCATCCTGGTCGTTCGCCCCAACATCGGCCAGGCGCTCGTCATCGGCCTCATCTCGGCTGCCGTGATCCAGATCACCACCACTTCGCCGTTCGTCGATTTTGCCGCCGAGGGCATCGCCGCCATGCTCATGGCCGGCATCGTCAACGCCGCCGGCAAGAACGGTCAAATCAAGCCCGCCATCGCCATTGTCGCAACCTTCCTGACCACATTTGCCTCCGGCGTCATCTTCATGGTCATCAAGATGGCCATGCTCGGCGTGGTAGGCGAGCTCGCCGCCGCCATGCTGCCCGTCGTTGCCATGACCGCCGTCTTTAACGCCATTCTGGTCGGCGCCCTCTACCTGCCCATCCAGAAGGCCCTTAGGCTCAACTAACCCGCTCGGCTTTACGAGCCACCCCATCTTGGCGTTAATTCGTCGCTCGCGTACCCAAGTACGCTTCGCTCCTCTTTCGCGCCAACCTGGGGCCCCTCGTAAAGCCGTCTCCGTGCTTCACCACCAAAGACTGTCCCAAACAACGAGCTTTTGGGGACGTTCTTAAACGACTGGTCATTTAAGAACGTCCCCAATGACTATGAAAGGTATCCATGGAAACGATCATCAACGTCGACGATGTCTCGTTCTCCTATGGCACGCAGACCGAGCAGACGCTCAGCCACATTTCGCTCAGCGTGAACAAGGGAGATTTCATCGGCATCATCGGGCCCTCGGGCGCCGGCAAGTCCACGCTTGCCGCCTGCCTGTCAGGTGCCGTGCCCCACCACTACACCGGCACGTTCTTTGGGTCCGTCATGGTTGACGGCCACGACACCTGCGAGGTCTCGCTGACCGACGTGTCGCAAATCGTCGGCAGCGTGCTGCAGGATATCGACACGCAGATGGTCGCTTCGATCGTCGAGGACGAGATGCTCTTTGGCCTCGAGAACTTTGGCGTTCCCCACGACAAGATCGAGCAGCGCTTGAGCGAAACGCTCGAGACCGTCGGCATCAGCGACCAGCGTGACCGCGAGATCGCCACCCTCTCGGGCGGACAGAAGCAAAAGGTGGCCATCGCCGCCATCCTCGCCATGCGTCCGCGCGTCTTGGTTCTCGACGAGCCCACCGCGGCACTCGACCCCGCCAGCTCCACGCTGGTCTTCGAGACGCTGCGTGAGGCAAACCGCACACTTGGAATCACCATCGTCGTCGTTGAGCAAAAGGTCGCCCTACTCTCGGAGTACTGCAACCGCGTGCTCGTGCTCAACCATGGCGAAATCGCGCTGCAGGGCGAGCCACACGAGGTCTTCGCGCATACCGACGAGCTCCGTGCCATCGGCGTCGACTGCCCTCGCGTCACGCGTATCTTCAATAGCCTCGAGGCCGATGGCCTGGTAAGCGGTACCCCCTGCTTGGATGTCGATGAGGCCGAGCGCCTGATTTCGGGCATCGTCGACCCCGCACACGCGGCCATCGAAGCCCAAGCGCCTGCCGGTTCCCCGCATGCGCCGTCGTTGCGCCCTCATGCCAAGGACGCAGAACCCGTACTCACCTTCGACCATGTTGAGTTTGCCTATCCCAATGGCGGCGCCGCCGTACACGACCTTAGCCTGACGCTCTATCCCGGCGAGCTCGTGGGCATCGTCGGCCAGAACGGTGCCGGCAAGACCACGCTCACCAAGCTGCTCACGGGTCTGCTCAAGCCCGCCTCGGGCAGCGTGCGCGTCACGGGACTGGATACTGCAACCGTCCCCACGAGCCGCATTGCCCGCGAGGTCGCAACCCTCTTCCAAAACCCCGACCGCCAGATCTGCAAGGACACCGTGCTCGACGAGGTCGCCTTTGGCCTGGAGCTTGCCGGCATCGACCGTGCCGAGGCGCTGCGTCGCGCCCAGCTCGTCATCGACCGCTTTGGCTTGCCGGCCGACGAGGCGCCCTTCTCGCTCTCGCGCGGTCAGCGACAAATGGTGGCGCTTGCCTCCGTCGTAGTGGTTGAGCCCAAGATCGTCGTGCTCGACGAGCCCACGAGCGGCCTTGATTACCGCGAGTGCATGACCGTCATGGAAACGGTGCGCACCATGGCCGAGCGCGGTTGCGCCGTTATCATGGTCTGCCACGATATGGAAGTCGTCTCGGATTTTGCCGAGCGCATTGTGGTAATGGCCGACGGTCGCATCCTCGACCGCGGCCGCACGCACGAGCTATTCTCGAACATCGATCTCATGCGGCGTGCCTACGTGGAGCCTCCCCAGGTTATTGAGCTCTCGCGCCGTCTGGCATCTTCCGTCTCGACCGCTTTTGCGCAGGTGAGCGAGGTCTCCGATGTCGTTCGAATTACCAAGGAGATGGTCCACCGTGGTTAACGTCATCGACTACATGCCGGGTGACACGCTGCTGCATCGCCTGAACCCCGTCGTCAAACTGGGCCTCGCCGCCGCCATCATCGTCGGCATCTTCTTGTCCGACACCTACGTGGCGCTGCTGGGCTTTTTGGCGCTCACCCTTGCCCTGGGTGCCTA
>UROJ01000231.1 GCA_900549335.1 uncultured Collinsella sp. | reverse complement strand
GCTTTGGCTGATCGGTGCGACTAGTCCCAAGCCGATCGGACCTGGTCCGGTGCGTATTCACTGTGCGGGCGGCATGACCGCACCCAACTGATTGGAGTGAACCATGCGCAAACTGTTTTCCCGTCAGCTCATCGAGGCCCGCCACGAGATGCTGAGCATCTACGAGGCCGTCGATCTAGCCCTCCACGATGCCGTGATGGCCTATGTGACCGACGACCGCAAGCTCGCCACCAAGACCAAGAAGCGCACGCTTTCGATTGACGCGCGCTGCGCTAACCTGGAGGCCGTGTGCTACAACCTGATCGCCACGCAGTCGCCGGTCGCCTCCGACTTCCGCCTGCTTCAGACGATCATCTACGTCGACTTTAACCTGCAGCGCATGACCGATAAGGTCCGCCAGATCTGCCGCGCCACGCGTCATATGATCAAGGCCGACATCTCGCTGCCCAAGGAGCTCGTCGGTACGGTAGAGGCCGAGGCCGAAGCTGTTTACCAGGTGCTGGGCTCGTCGCTTTCCGCGCTCGTCACCAATGACATGTCCATCATCTGCAACCTGGCCGTCGAGGACGAGCCGGTGCACGCCGCCTACGAGAAGTTCTTCCGCACCTTTAACCGTATGGATACGGGCGATTTTATGGACAATGACAGCAACTATGACGACCTGCGCCGCGCCATCATGGTTTCGCGCTACCTCGATCGCATCGCCTCGATTTCCATCGATGCCGCCTGCCGTCTGACCTTCCTGTTGACCGGACAGCGTATGACTGCCGGTGATATCGCCCGTACGGATGAGGATGAGCTCGAGAGCATGCGCGTGCCTTCGGGCGAGGGTGTTATCATGAGGCCCGCCGTCGACGCTCGCTACGTTGCCAAGGTGCCCGCTAACGAGGTCAGCGAGGGCCTTCGCTACCTGCTCGATCATCTTGAGGACGAGGACGATGGCGAGGACGACGAGGAGTAAGTAACCCCGTTCGTCGAAAGATTGTAAATACCTAAGTGAGCGCGGCCTTGCACATGCGGGGCCGCGCTCTTGCGTTAGCATGGGACTACTTGTTTGGCTGTCAGCGGAGGCGATTAGCAATGGATAACTATTTGGACTTGATGCGCGCTCGCCGCGAGCAGATTCTGGAACGTTTTTATGCGGCGCTCGATCGCGCAGGCCGTCCCCACGACGCCGCGAGCCTCATTGCCGTGTCCAAGACCGTTGGCGTCGATGAGACCGTTGCCGCCATCCAGGCGGGGTATCGTCATTTTGCCGAAAACCGCCCGCAGGAGCTGGTTCGCAAGCTCACGGGTCTGGCGGAGCATCCGGAGCTGCCCGAGGTGCGCTTCGATATGATCGGCAACCTGCAGACCAATAAGATCAATGCGGTGCTGGGCTCGGCCGAGCTGATTCACTCGGTGGGCTCGCTGCATCTGGCGCAGGCGATCTCGAGCCGTGCTGCCCACAAGATTGAGGCAGGCGAGCTCGCCGGCCCCCAGCGTGTGCTCATTGAGGTCAATGTGAGTGGTGAGGAGTCGAAGGGGGGCTTTTCGCCCGATGAGATTCGCGCCGCCGCGGGTGAGCTTGCGGAACTTGAGGGAATTTGCGTACAGGGGCTTATGACTATGGCGCCCCGGGGGAATAAGGATGTGGCACGCCGCACCTTTGCGGGGCTTCGTGAGCTGAGGGATGAGCTGGAGGCGGCGCATCCCGATTTGAACCTGCCTGAGCTTTCCTGCGGCATGAGCGAGGACTTTGAGCCTGCCCTTGAGGAGGGCTCTACGCTCGTTCGCCTGGGCAGGGTAGTATTTAGCCCGGAGTTTGCAGTAAAATAAGGCTCTGAAGTGCGCACTGATTATCGGGGCGCCTGCACTAAACCGCGAGAGGACACAACCATGGGCTTCCTTGACGAGATTAAAAATAAGATGCACCTGGGCGGCCAGCAGGGTTACGACCAGGGTTATGGCCAGGACGACGACTACGGCTACGATGACGGCTACGACGATGGCTATCAGGGCAACGGCTACAGCGGTGCTTCGGGCGAGGGCTTCTACACCCAAGACGAGCCGAGCAACGGCCTGCTTGGTCAGACGCGCCGCGGTGAAGCTGAGTCGGTTGCCGTGTATACGCGCTCCGGTCAGCTGGTCGGCGATGACTCCCGCCACGCCACGACGTATAACCCGCCTTCGCGCTCGCAGGACAGTGTTGCGAGCGGTTATCGTCCTGGTGCCTATGACACGCCGTCGAGCTACGCCGAGAACACCCGCGCCCGTGCCGCCGCTGCGCCTACGCCTGCACCGAGCGATGCCTCGGCCTATGCGAGCAATATCATCAACGCCACACCGCAGCTGCCGGCCTATGTCCTGCGCCCCGAGAGCTATGACGACGTGGAGACCGTGGTGCGCCGCGTTCGCACCAAGCAGCCTGTCGCACTGATTTTTGTGGGCGTACGCACCGAAGTTGCCAAGCGCGTCTTGGACTTCTCTTACGGCTTTGCCTGCGGTCTGGGTGCCACGGTCAAGGAGGTGGGCGACCGCGTGTTCATGGTGCTGCCCGCCGGTTGCGAGGTCAAAGATTCCGATCTCAAGAAGCTTCGTGCGGACGGCTATCTTAAGTAAAGACAAGACGAGGAGATTCCCATCAACATCTACACTATCGTCCAGCTGGTCAACACGCTGTTCAACTTCTATTCC
>UROJ01000230.1 GCA_900549335.1 uncultured Collinsella sp. | reverse complement strand
GATGACCAAGACGCTCGCCGCCAACGAGGGCGGCGCCGGCCGCGCGGTGCTCATCACGCGCATGCTCTCAAAGGGCGTCCACGTGCTGACCGAGGCCAAGGTGACCGAGATCACCGAGGACACCATCAGCTACGAGAAGGACGGCGAGGTCCACACCATCACCGATGCCGATACGCTGGTGCTTGCCATGGGCTATCGTCCCAATACCAAGCTGGCCGACGACCTGGCTGCAGCTGGCGTTGCCACCCACGTGCTGGGCGATGCCAACAAGTGCGGCAACATCCGCGACGCCATCGGCGACGGTTACAGGGTTGCCTGCGAGCTCTAGTCAACCCCTTGGTGCATGGGGGCCAGGTTACTTTGCGCTAAGTTGATGCATGTAAACCTGACCCCATTGACGAGGTTGCCGCCATCCCAGGGCGGCTACATGGAGTAGCGCCCGTGCGCATCGATTCCCTCTCATAGATGTGCGGCACAAAGAACCCCGAGCTCACACGAGCTCGGGGCCTTTTTCGTCTGGATTGGGGACGCATAGCCGGACGAAAGCGTGTTGCGTTTGGCGTAAAACCATACGAAAGTGCAATTTGCGTCTTATTTCCGAACGTAAAACAGACGAAAACCGTTTACGTCTGCTTTAAATCCGTACGAAAACGGTTTTCGTCTTGCAGGGCAGTTGCCGTTTCTACAGTTCAACTTCCAGTTCGGCTTTGTGTTCGCAGAGGTAGTCGCGCATGTAGGGGATGGCAAATGAGACCTTGCCGTACGAAGGAGCCTCGATAATCGATTCTCTTAACAGGCGGCTGCGGACGGAGCTCACCTGTTGAGGCGTTTTGTTTAGGGCATCGGCAACCATGCTGGTTGAGCTCGTCTGCCCCAAAGACGCCATGCTCAGCAGATAAGCGATGCACGTGGGCGGAATGCGCTGCAGCGCGGGCTCAATCACCATGGCGCAGAAGCGTTCGCGTGCCGTTGCAATGCCACGCTCGGCTTCTTCTTCTCCAATAATCGCTGTATGTGCGCGTCTTGCCAACTGCCATGCGTAGTATCCAACGAGTTGGATCATGAAAGGATAGCCTTGCGTTGCCTCGGCAAGTTGGCCGGCAATACCTGGCTGCAACTCCATGCCAGACGCTTCAATGGTTTCCTCGAGGGAGTACGACACTTCGGTTACTGCCACAGCCTTCAGATCAAAGGGGAGGGCACGGCGCAAAAACGTAAGTGTCTTTCCGTTGATGATGCTTTCAATCATCGAAGGCAGCCCAGCAAAAACAAAGGCGATATCAAGGTCTTCGCCGATAACCTGCTGAATCGCAATGGAGAGCGTTCGGACCTCATCGAGCTCTGCGTCTTGAACTTCGTCGAGAGTGATGAGCAGGCCATTTCCATTCTTGGATATTGTCTGTCTCATGGTGTCGCGTAGCGATGGGCCGATTCGCTCAATATCTATGCTGCCGATGGATATGCCAGCTACGGTGGGCTCAAATCTGGCGTGCTTGGCCTGGAATTTGGGCTGCAGCTGTTCGAGAATGCGCTGACAAAGTCCCTCGGTTGCGACCTCTTTTATGACCGTCCAGCCACGGCTTTGCGCCAAACGTGAGCACTCGTCAAGGAGGACCGTCTTGCCCGTTCCACGGACGCCGGCTATGCGCATTAGGCGCCCCGGGGCACCAGGCCCGTTGGCGAGGCCTTCACTGAATTCTTCGAGTACATCTTCGCGGCCGATAATCGTGGGAGGTGTTTTACCTGCTGTGGGCTTAAAAGGGTTTGTTTGCATGTGAGTCACCTTTGCTCAAGATATAGCAAGATATAGCAAAGTATAGCAAGATATAGCAAAGTATAGTGAGATATAGCAAAGTAAGCGCTACTCGCGGGTTTTGCGGTGGTGCTATTTTCCAAATGCCGCGCGGATAAAGCGCTGGGCGAACAGCTTGTTGGCAACTCACGAGGGCTCGGGGTGCCAATTTGGGGTGCAGTAGTGCTGCGCCACGAAAAGGGCCTATCTACTACGTTTAAGCCGCAGGGGTCAACCATAGTCGGCTTTTTCGAAAATCGACAAGCTCTCTACCAGCGGTTTTGTTTTCGCACTTTTCAGCATGGTCTGGGCTCTCCGCGTTAACGTAGTAGATGGGCCGCTTTTGTGGCAAGGGGCCGACCTGCGGCCCGGGGTGGCCAAAAAGCCCCGTCCCAAAAAGACTGTTGGAAGTTGCGGTGGAATAGTTCCTGTTTTTGCTGCTGAAGGCTTTGAGCAGGAACTATTCCACCGCAACTTATGAGGGGGCGTGTCGATGCGATAGTATTGCATGGTGGTATTCGACAAACCGTGGCTTCATCCGAGGGCTTTATGGAACAGCAGCATTATCAGAGCCTGCAAGACCAGGCGTACAACGCATTGCGGTCCAAGATCATCTATGCCGAGCTCAGGCCCGGCACGCGCCTTTCGGCGATTGGTCTGGAAAAGGAGACGGGAATCGGGCGCACGCCCATTCGCGAGTCCTTTGTGCGCCTGCGTGAGCAGGAGCTGGTGGAAACGCGTCCCAAAAGCGGCACCTATGTCTCAAAAATCAGCATGGAACGCGCCGAAAACGCCTGTTTCTTGCGCGAGAAGCTCGAGAGAAGCGTACTTATTAAATGCTGTTCGGCCGCCTCGCCCGAGCAAAAGCAGCGGCTTGAGCAGATTC
>UROJ01000229.1 GCA_900549335.1 uncultured Collinsella sp. | reverse complement strand
CGCGGGCATCATGCCGTTTATGGGCAAGTCGCAGATCAGCCGCATGGTCTTTATGTGCGGCGCGTCGCTGCCCTCCCCCGTCATCAAGATTCTCGCCAAGTACGAGAACGACCCCGAGAGCCTGCAGGCAGCCGGTGTAGATTATGCCGCCCGTCAGCTTTGCGACCTTAAGGAGCACGGTGCCGCCGGTCTGCACCTGTACACTATGAATCGTCCTGCGATCGCCGCGACCATTATGGAGCGCCTAGGGTAATGGAAAAACCGCGCATCGATACAACCGCTGTCGAAGTGCCGGCCGACCTTGCGTCGCCGGCGCTTTACCGTGTCGATGCTGCGCACCATCCCCGTGTCGACCGTGCCGAGATGCTGCGGTATCTGGGTTACGGCGGCCAGCAGATTGAGCCCGAGCTGTCACGACGTATTGAGCTTGTGGTCGAGCACCTTGAGCTGGACATTGAGCCCCGTGGCGTGCGCCGCGTATTTGCCATCGATGCCACGGGCGTGGACGAGCAGGGAGAGCCTTGCATCCGTCTGGTTGGCACCAACGTTGAGTTGCAAGGTCGCGATATCTATCGCCATCTCAAAGACGCCCGCTTTGCCGCGCTCATGGCATGCACCCTCGGCATGGACGCCGAGCGTCGTCTGCGCACCACGGGAGCCCAGCAGCCCCTGGAGGGAGCCGTGTTCGACGCCGCATGCTCTGCCTATGTAGAAGCCGCCGTTGAGCAAATGGACCAGCAGGTCAAGGCTGCGGCCGCCGCACACGGGCTCGCCGGCAACTGGCGCTTCAGTCCCGGCTATGGCGACTGCCCGCTTACGGCCCAGCGCTCGATCGTGAATGCGCTCAACGCCACGCGGCTCATCGGGCTTACCGTCACGCCGACCAGCCTGCTCATGCCCACCAAGAGCGTGACCGCGGTGATTGGTCTGTTCGACGGCGAAGTCCACGACGCCCAGAGCCGCCCCACCTGCAATATATGCCGCATGCGCGAGCACTGCCGCTTCCGCGCCGCCCACACCACCTGCTATTCCAGCCATTAGGAGCCCTCGATGTTTACTCCGCTTATCACTCATGATTCTGACGGCACTGCATTGGCGGCACCCGTTGATGCCGCACGTCGCAACGGTGCCGCGTACAAAACGCGCACGATCGACGACCTGCACATTAAGGACGATCGCCTGCGCGCCGCCATCGAGGGCACGGGACATCTGCTGTTCGACGGCGGCATGGGCACCATGCTGCAGGCGGCCGGCATGAAGGCCGGCACCCTGCCCGAGCTGCTCAACTTTGAGGAGCCCCAGGTCATCACCGACATCCAACGTCAGTACGTCGAGGCCGGATGCGACGTGATCACCGCCAACACCTTTGGCGCCAACGCCCACAAGCTCGACGGAGCCGCCACCGTGGCAGATGTCTTTGCCGCCGCTGTGTCCTGCGCCCGCGCGGCCGGTGCCCGCTATGTAGCCGGTGACATCGGCCCCATCGGTGCGCTGCTTCGCCCCCTGGGCACCCTAAGCTTCGACGAGGCCTACGACCTCTTTGCCGAGGAGGTGCGTGCGGGTGTCGCCGCGGGCGTGGACCTCTTTATTATCGAAACCATGACCGACCTGGCCGAGATCAAGGCGGCCGTCCTCGCCTGCCGCGAGAACTCCGACCTGCCCGTCTTTGCCACCATGACCTTTGAGGAAGACGGACGCACCTTCCTGGGCACGAGTCCCGAGGTGGCCGCCATCACGCTCGACGCCATCGGCACCGATGTCCTGGGCATCAACTGCAGCCAGGGCCCGGCCGAGCTCCGAGGGCTCGCCGCACGTATGCTCACCGTCACCGACAAGCCCGTTATGGTGCAGGCCAATGCGGGACTGCCCCGCGTGGACGACTACGGCAACACCGTCTTTGATATCCAGGCACCCGAGTACGCCGAGGCCGTCGCCGGCATGATTGAGGACGGCGTGAGCGTCGTCGGCGGATGCTGCGGTACCACGCCCACGCACATGGCGGCACTTCGCACCCTCATCGATAACCACACGCCCAGTCCGCGCCACCGCAAGCCCAGCATGTCGGTCACAAGCGCCCAAACCGTGGTGGACCTTCCCTGCGACGGCCACAAGATTGCCGTCATCGGCGAGCGCATCAATCCCACTGGCAAAAAGCGCCTGCAGCAGGCCCTGCGCGACGGTGACCTGGACTACGTCGTGAGCCAGGGCATCAGCCAGCAAGAACAGGGCGCCGACATCCTGGACGTCAACGTGGGCCTGCCCGAGATCGACGAGGTCAAGGTCATCCAGCAAGCGACCGAGCAGCTCCAAGGCTCCACGCTGCTGCCGCTGCAGATCGACTCCACCGACCCCGCCGCCGTCGAGGCCGCCGTACGTCGCTACGCCGGCAAGCCCATCATCAACTCGGTCAACGGCAAGCAGCAGATCATGGACGAGATCTTCCCGCTGGTCGCCCACTACGGCACCAACGTCGTCGGCCTCACGCTCGACGAAGGTGGCATCCCCGATACCGCCGAGGCTCGCTTCGCCATCGCCGAGCGCATCGTGACCGAGGCCGCCCGCTACGGCATTGGCCCGGACCGCATCCTCATCGACTGCCTGGTCATGACCGCCTCGACCAATCAACGCCAGGCCGAGCAGATCCTGCGCGCCATGTCCCTGTGCAAGGAGCGCCTGGGCGTCAAATGCGCGCTCGGCGTGTCGA
>UROJ01000228.1 GCA_900549335.1 uncultured Collinsella sp. | reverse complement strand
GACAAGGACCTGACCTTCTACGCTCCTTCCGGCAAGACAAACGTCAACGGCACCATGAAGGAACCCTGGTTCTCGGCTCACCTGATGCCCGGCACCAACGCCACCGAGGAATTCACGTTCTCGAACGGCGAGCTTGACAGCCTTGACGACCTGGTCAACACGACCATCGGCATCGACGCCTACCTGACCGATTCCTACGAGGACGTCGCCTCCTACAGCGCAACCATCGCGTAACGACAGACACCGACAGCCGCGGATTGGCGGACATATCCGCGCACACCAGGCGGTGCCGCAGGAGTTGACCCTGCGGCACCGTCGCTTTTATGCCGATGCGTAACGAGCGCTAGCGCTCCATGTTGGGAACGATGCTGCCCTCCGTTACTGCGCGCACGGCAAGGCGCATGATGTTGTCGTAGCCGGTCTTGTTGAGGATCTCCGAGATGCGGCGTTTGATGGTTCCCTCGCTCATAAACAGCTCGGCCGCAATCTCGCGGCGGCTCTTGCCCTCGCAGGCAAGGCGCAAAATCGACAGCTCGACATCGTCGAGGGCCGCCGTGCCCGAAAAAATACTCTCGGGCGGCTTGGGAAACGTGCAGTAACCCGCCAGCGTGGAGCGCATCACGGCGAATAGCTCGTCGATACCGACGTTCTTGTACACAAAGCTGTCGACGCCCGCCTCGCGCGCCTGGTCCACAAAGGTGATTTCGGGCATACCCGTCATGATAATGACGCGGCACTCGGGCAGTTGTTCTTTGATGCGCGCCGCCGCCACGATGCCGTTGGAATCATGCTCGGTGCATACGTCCATCAGTATCATGTCCGGGCGCTCCTTGAGCGCGACACCCAAGGCCTCGGAAGCATCGGCAATGGCGGAAACAACGGTCATATCGGGCTGGTCGCCAACGGAGCGCGCCAGGCTCTCGCGCAGGATGGCCTGGTCTTCGACAATTAACACGCGGATCATGAGCTTCTCCTCCGAACAGCAGCGTTGGGCGTAAGCGGAATGGATACCGCAAGCGTAAAGGGCCCGGCAGCATGGACCTCTAGGCTGCCGCCCAGATCTTGCGCGACATGCCTCATACCTGGGATACCCGTTCCCTCGCGATACGATCCGGGGGCCGGGGACCCGTCGTTAGAAATCGTCATGCGCGCGATGCCGTCAGCATCCGCCCCCTCCTGCCACAGACGCACGTAGACCCGATGCGCCTGCGCATGCTTGGTGGCATTGGTCGAGGCCTCGCGAATAATCTGCAAAAATGCGGTGGCGACACGCGCGTCCTCAGGCAGCGCGCCCTCAACATCGATCTGCACGCTCACCAGGCCAAAAGCATGGACGATATCGCCCAGCTGCTCTGCCGGTTCGCTGTCGCCCCCGCTGCGCAGATCGGCAGCGATTGAGCGCAGCAGCGGGTCGATCTGCTCGAGTGACTCGTCATCCAGGCGCCCTTCCTCCAGATAACGATGGAGAATGGACAGGCGCTGCCCGATCACGTCGTGCACGCGGGCGCGCATACGTAGGTAGGCCGCATTGTCGGCAACCTTTTTAACTTCTTCGATCTGGGACTGGAGCTCTTGGCCCGCAAGCTCAAGCAGGTGGTTTGCTTGCGCCAAGCGGTCGTAGGCGTGTGCGTATTCCGTCACGTCCAGTCCGATAATGCGCTCAAAGAGGCGGCCCGAAACCATAACCTCGTCGCGCACAAATAGGCGAATCTCGGCGGGAGAAATCTCGATCACCGCGCGAGCCTCACCAAAACGGTCCAAGTTAATCCGCACGCGGTTCCTACTGCTTTCGGGCATTTGCATGCTAAGTTTGCGCAGGTCGTTCCATGTGCCGCTCATGTCACCTAGATCGGTGGGCATATGAAGTTCCACCAGGTTTTTGCGCATGCAGCGGTTCATGAGCAGCGGACGGCCCCTCGGGTCCAGATACAGGATGCCCACGGGAATCACGTTGATGGTCTCGATCGTCGAGAACGCGGTGATATCCTCCTGGCGGTTACGGACGTCCATCAAGAGCGCCGCGATGGAACGGAACAGGAAGAACGCTCCCTCTGCGATAAGGACAACGGTCCACGCCGAGCCCGTGGCAAAAACCACCGGCGGTGTAACGGCGACAACAAGCAGCAGCTCGACCAGCATGACGGGGCGACGATAGCGCACCATAAGCACCACGCCATAGGCAAAGATTGCGGCATTGAGCCACAGCACTCCGCCCATTGCCCTGGCGCAAACGTCAAGCGGCGCCACCAGATATGAGCCAGACGACGCGAACAAGATGAGCGCCGAAATAACTAGGTGCAGCACAAGGCTCGCCTCGTAGGCACAAATCACCTTACGGTTATAGGACGAGCGGCGCGATGAAATGAGCGGGACGTGGATCGTCTGCAGACACGCAGCCAGGGCAAAGACAACATCGAGCGCAACGATTTGGGGAAGGATGAGCGAAATCTGCATCGTCACTCACCCGTCCTCGGCATCAAGACGATCATGCGCAGCTGGCCGGGCTCGCCCTCAAGGCGGTATGCCACGTTGCGCCCTTGCAGAGCGCTTTCGAGCTCTTGCGCAGCGGGCGTCTGCGAAAGATCTGCATCATCGTTGGAAAAAAGCGTGGCGCGTAGCTCGACACTGCATCGGTCATGGTCGCCCAAGTGATACATAAGCGCCGGATGGTCGGTGGTGTAGGCAAAAAACGCAAAGTCATACACGCAGTCGTAC
>UROJ01000227.1 GCA_900549335.1 uncultured Collinsella sp. | reverse complement strand
GTTTGCGAGCATCGTGTTCTACGTCATCTTTAACACCGCCGCGCCGGCATATAGCGCTCACGTTATCGACGAGCTGTGGGGCCACATTCAAGTGGCGTTTGCCGGCGGAACCACCTTCAGCATCACCTGGGACCAATGCGGCAAGACCATCTTTGTCTACTTCTTGATCTGGACGGCCGCCGGGTCGTTCTATGCGTTGCAGAGCTTTTTGATGTCGAGTGTGGCCGAGCGACTCAACCTGCGTCTGCGCAACCGCATCGCGCAAAAGCTCAGCCGCCTGCCGCTCGCCTACTTTGACGCGCATCGCCCCGGCGAAGTGGTCAGCCGCGCGACCAACGACTTGGACAAGATGTCCGAGAGCATGCAGCGCGGATTGCTGCAGCTGCTGGTATCGATCGGTACCGTGACGGGCGCCATCATCATGATGTTCGTCTATAGCGTTAGGCTCACGTTGATCTTTTTGGGTTTTACGGCGGTATCGCTGCTGGTGACCAAGGTGGTTTCGCGCCGTACGCATGATGTGACGGGCGAGCGTCAGGAGTGGGTGTCCAAAATCACGAGCGCGGTCGAGGAAGGCTATTCGGGCCGTTTGGTGATTCGCGCATTCAACCGTGAGCACCAGAGCTCTGCCGAGGTGCACGAGGCCTCGGGCGAGCTGGCGCGCGTGAGTACCAAGGCCGACTTTATGATCAACGCCGTCGGACCCGCGGTTCGCTTTATCGGTCGCCTGGCGCAGATCGTGATTGCGCTCGTGGGCTGCAGCATGCTGGTTGCCGGTCACATGACCGTCGGCGTGTTCCAGGCGTTCTTCCAGTTTATCTACGAGGCGTCCGAACCCATGACGCAGCTGTCGTTCACTTTCAACTCGCTGCAGAGCGCGCTGGCGAGTGCGGAGCGCGTGTTCGACCTGCTCGATGAGCCCGAGATGGAGGCCGATCCGCAGCCGGGCGAGGCTGCCAATCTGCCGGGTCGCGTGGAGGGCCGCGTCGCTTTTGAGCATGTGCGCTTTGGCTACACGCCCGAAAAGCCGCTCATGCGCGACGTGTCGTTTACCGCCGAACCGGGTCAGAAGATTGCGGTGGTGGGAACCACGGGTGCGGGTAAGACCACGCTCATCAACCTGCTCATGCGCTTTTACGAGATCGACGGCGGCCGCATTACGCTCGACGGTGTGGATACGAGCCGCATGGATCGCGGCGAACTGCGGCAGCAGTTTGGCATGGTGCTGCAGGACGCCTGGCTGTTCGATGGCACGATTGCCGAAAACATCGCCTATGGCTGTCCCGAGGCGACGCGCGAGGAAATTGTGGCTGCCGCCCGCGCCGCGCAGGTCGACTTCTTTGTGCGCACCATGCCGCAGGGCTACGACACGCGCGTGGACAATGATGCCGAAAGCATCAGCCAGGGCCAGCGTCAGCTGCTGACCATTGCGCGCGTGCTGCTCAACAACCCGGCGATTCTCATCTTGGACGAGGCGACGTCGAGTGTGGACACGCGTACCGAGCTTGCCATCGGCCGTGCCATGGACGCGCTCATGCATGGGCGCACGAGCTTTGTGATCGCGCATCGCCTGTCGACGATCGTGGATGCCGACCTGATTCTGGTCATGGACCACGGCAACATTATCGAGCAAGGCACGCATAAGGAACTGCTGGCTGCCGAGGGTGCTTACGCCGACCTCTATCTGAGTCAGTTCGCATAATGTGACAAAGGGACAGTCCCGCATGTCACATTGGAAACAAGGCGCGCCGGGGATTGTTTCCCTGGCGCGCCTTTTGCGTCGGTGCCGATGTTGTTTTGTGCCGCTTGCGTTCCTAGCGTTCGTCCACGAGCTTGGCGACGAGGGCCTTGAGCTCGGCCACCTCTCGCTCGAGTTCCTTGACACGGCGGGCATTCTCGGTGATGCCCTGGCGGTTGAGCGCGGACTGCTCGGCGGCATCGTCGGGCATGTACTCGCGGTGCTGCTTGGCGTCGAAGCTTTCTTCGAACACGCGGCAGCCGTTGCGCTTGATGATGCGCCCGGGCACGCCCACGACGGTGCAGTTATCGGGTACGTCCTTGACGACGACCGAGTTGCCGCCGATCTTGACGTTGTTGCCGATGCGAATGTTGCCGAGCACCTTGGCGCCTGTACCCACAGTGACGTTATTGCCGAGCGTTGGGTGGCGCTTACCGGTCTCGTTGCCGGTGCCGCCGAGCGTGACGCCCTGGTAGAGCACGCAGTTGTCGCCCACAATGGTGGTCTCGCCGATGACGACGCCCATGGCGTGGTCGATAAAGAAGTGCTTGCCAATTTGCGCGGCGGGATGAATCTCGACGCCGGTGATATGACGGGTGATTTGTGAGAGCACGCGGGCGAGCGAGCAATGGCCGTGCTCCCAGAGCCAGTGCTCGGGCACGTGGTTCCACTTGGCGTGAAGACCGGGGTACGAAAGGAAAATGACCAGGCCGTTTTGCGCGGCGGGGTCCTGCGCCTGGACGGTCTTGATGTCCTCGCGAATGGTATTGATAAAGCTCACCGGCCGCCCTCCCTTAGCGCCATGGCAATGCGATTCAATAAAGTATAGCGATTCGCTAGGGATTAGGAAGAGCAATCTTTCATGGCTTTGCGTGACAGGTGTCAGTTATGCAAACTTGCTGGTAATGGAGTCATGCTTTTGTGGGGTTGCGCACGAGGGGGCGCTGCGACCGTATACTGGTCAACTTGGACGTATCCGCGCCCACAACTGAGAGGTTTTACT
>UROJ01000226.1 GCA_900549335.1 uncultured Collinsella sp. | reverse complement strand
GACCTTATACAGGCCAAACGG
The DNA here is from genome assembly GCA_900549335.1 of uncultured Collinsella sp. Classification (GTDB taxonomy): domain Bacteria; phylum Actinomycetota; class Coriobacteriia; order Coriobacteriales; family Coriobacteriaceae; genus Collinsella. Next base: position 2,738 of record UROJ01000226.1, on the reverse strand, counting down.
TTTTCGAGACCGCCGCATTCAGCCACTCTGCCACCCCTCCGCGTGGGGTAAAAACAAAGCAGGCTCGAAGGCCTGCTTTGGAATTAACTGGCGGAGAGTCAGGGATTTGAACCCTGGAGACGCTTTTGACGCCTACACGATTTCCAATCGTGCTCCTTCGGCCACTCGGACAACTCTCCGTTAAATGCGAAAGTCAGTATACACGAGGAATCGCAAAGTGCAAACAGAAAAGTTGGCATTTTTTAAAACGTTCGGCCGCGCTTGGCGTTGCAGTGGGGTTTGAGGTGCCAAAAAACGGCTTCCGACCAGCGTGGTTGATCAACTCAATTGTTCAAAAGGGGTATTCATAAGCGACTTGGCAATGAATTTAAAAATCTTTGGGTGGTGCTGTGGACCACTGGTATGCATTTTGCGACCACAGTCTTGTGCCCGTTGACCTGCGGCTTGGCTCAGCTTGTCCCCGCGGCGTCGTATCTTGTCCACAAATCCGTCAAGCTCTTGGTCGGCATTTGGTTGGAATGCGCATGAAACGTGGTGCGAGCATGGGCATATGTGGAGGTCATGAGGTTGTAGCTGCATATTCTTGCGGCCTGGGAGGTTGAAAGATATTATTACCAAGTCTTTTCCTGCTTCAGGCGCACCTTCACGACCTGAAGCCACATTTGCCCAGAGGAGGTGACAATATGAAGGCTTATGAACTGCTGTTCTTTGTTGACCCGTCGCTCGACCCCGAGACTCGTCTCGCTGTTATGAAGCGTATCGATACCACGATCGCTGAGGGCGCTGGCAAGGTCGACTCCGTTGACGAGTGGGGCAAGCGCAAGCTCGCCTACGAGATCAACGACCTCACCGATGGTGACTACACCCTCATCAACTTCCACGCAGATCCTACCCAGATCGCCGAGCTTGATCGCGTCCTGCGCATCACCGACGCTGTGGTCCGCCACATGATCGTCCGTCGCGACGACCAGGAGTAAGACTGTCGTTTTGGACTGGGCTTGTGCCCCAAGAGGAAGTAGTGAGTTATGAGCATCAATCGAGTGAACATCACCGGTAATCTCACCCGCGATCCCGAGCTGCGCGCCACCGCCGGCGGAACCCAGGTTCTGTCCTTTGGCGTCGCCGTGAACGATCGTCGCCGCAACGCGCAGACTGGCGAGTGGGAGGACTATCCCAACTTTGTCGACTGCACCATGTTCGGCACCCGCGCCGAGGCCGTTAGCCGTTTCCTGGCAAAGGGAAACAAGGTCGCGATCGAGGGCAAGCTGCGCTACAGCTCTTGGGAGCGCGACGGCCAGCGCCGGAGCAAGCTTGAGGTCATCGTCGATGAGATCGAGTTTATGAGCTCCCGTGGTGGCCAGGGTGGCTACGATCAGGGCGGTTACGCCCCCGCAGCTCCCGCGCCCGCAGCACGTCCTGCCGCACCGGTGGCTACGCCGCCCGCGGTCGACGTCTACGATGAGGACATCCCGTTCTAAGGGTTGTTCACCTATTTTTGAGTGAGAGGCGGCTTCGGTTCGCCGAAGTTGCCAAATGAAAGGTATTTTGACATGGCTAATGATTTTTCTGCACGTCAGCCGCGTCGTAAGTACTGCCAGTTCTGCAAGGAGAACACTGAGTTCATCGACTATAAGGACACTCAGCTTCTCCGTAAGTACATGACCGACCGTGGCAAGATCAAGCCCCGTCGCGTCACTGGCGCTTGCACGCAGCATCAGCATGACATCGCCAACGCCATCAAGCGCGCCCGCGAGATGGCTCTCCTGCCGTACACCGTCCCCGTGGTTTCCTCTCGTGGCAACCGCGATCGCGGCTAAGAAGGGAGACGCATCATGAAGGTTATTCTTCTCGATGAGATCAAGGGCAAGGGCGGCGAGGGTGACGTCGTAGAGGTCGCTCAGGGTTACGCTGAGAACTTCCTGTTCCCCAAGAAGCTCGCTGTTGCCGCCACCAAGGGCAACCTCAAGCAGCTTGACGAGCGTCGCAACAACATCGCCAAGCGCGAGGCCGTCCGTCTGGCTACCGCCAACGAGACCAAGGCTGCCTTCGAGGGCAAGACGGTCACCGTTGACGTCAAGGTCGGCGACGAGGGCATCCTCTTTGGCTCCGTTACCGCCGCTATGATCGCTGACGCCATCAAGGCTCAGCTCGGTATGGACATCGACCGCAAGCGTGTCGAGCTCGGTAAGCCCATCAAGGTTGCCGGTGCCCACACCGTTGCCATCTCGCTGTACCGCGAGATCAAGGCCGAGGTTGTCGTTCTCGTCGGCGTTACCGCTGAGGAGCTCGCTGCCGAGGCTGAGGTCGAGGAGGCCGCTGAGGTCGCCGAGGCCGAGACCGCCGAGGTCGAGACTGAGGCTGCTGCCGAGTAGCATTTGCTGCAACGCAACAATCTTGTTCTAAGAAGGGCGCTCTGGGAAACCAGGGCGCCCTTTTGTTTTTTTGCGCTGAGTGAGTGTCATGGTGAACGTTGCGTCGAAGTCCTATATACGGGACCGTTCATCCGTTTGGTTCGGTGATGATTGGCGGCGCGCGGCGCGTTTTGGGACCGTGGCTGATACTATGGATGCTCGCAAGCGATATGAATGAGGATGCTCATGGCATATGACGATAGGGAGACCGGGCTGACGGTTGAGGACCGCGGCTCAAAGTTGGGTCTTCCCCAAAACCAAGATGCAGAGGCCAACGTACTGGCCGCTATGCTGCTATCGCCCGAGGTGGTCGAAGAGGCCCAGGTC
>UROJ01000225.1 GCA_900549335.1 uncultured Collinsella sp. | reverse complement strand
AAGTAGAGCATCCCGCCTTGCTTTACGTAGGGGAGCAGGAACTCGCCCAGATAGCGTGGGTCGCGGCCGTAGTAGTTGTACGAGTCGATACTCACGACCGCATCAAAAAAGTCGTGCTCAAACGGCAGTCCCTGTGAGGCGTCCGCCTTAACAGGGTGAATCGTGTTGCGGGGAATACCGAGTGAATCGAAGAACGCGCGGTTTTCGACAGGATCGCTCCACAGATCGACGGCGTAGGTGTCAAATCCGTATTCGCGGGCAAGCAGGGCGCTGGTAATGCCGGTGCCCGACCCAAGGTCGCAGACGCGGGCGCCGCGTGGGATATTCGCACCGCAAAGGAGCTCTTCGCAGAGCTTGAGGGGGTTCGGCCCCATAATCTTAGAGCGTACGAGTGCCGCGTCGAAGCTGGTGGCTTTTGGGAAGGACTGAGATTTCGCAGAGTTCATTGTTCTTTCCTATCAGGTGCATATGTGGCAGATGACGGAGGCGGAATGGCGCAACAAACCACGGCCGCAAGACGGCCGTTTTCAATTTGTATGCGATTGACCGTTCCCTAAAGAACAATGACCAAAAAGACATCCCCTTGGATGATCGAAATTGGGCAGAGGCCCGTGACGTTTTGATTATAGAACGTTGCGCACGGGCCGGGGATATGCCATTTGTCACGGATTTGAGGGGCGCGATTGTGGCCGATTGCGACCTGCGTGGGTCGAGATTCGCCCGCTTACAGGTCGCGTGCCCGGTAGACCTTGGTGCTGACGATGCAGCTAAGTGCACATAGCACGAGGGCCAATACCGCGATTCCTGCACACAGGCAGCCGAGGACGGCGGGATCGGGATTCGCCCCGGCAATCGACATGAGCCAGTTGCTGATGGGGTTGGAGGAGCTCAGCGTGGCCATGGTGCCGCAACCAAGCAGGGCAAACAGGCCAACGGATAGGCGCAGCGCCTCCATGTGTCCAAATCGAAAGAACAGCGGCTGCGCCAAAAACACCATCATGAGGGAGATGAGCATCGATGCGGCGGAGGCTATTGTGGTCTCAAAGACGATCTGTCCCGTCGAGGGGATACCCGCGCTGTTGAAGAGCGGGATAGAGACGATGCTCAGAAGCGCGGCGGCGCACGCCATGACGGCCGAGAAGACAATGATGCTCAGGTAGCGAGCGCAGATGATGTCTTTGCGCGAGAGGGGCAGCGTTGCCCGATAACGCTCCCATCCGTTTTGGTTGTCGAGGCCGGCCAGCGAACTCATGACCATGATAGGCGACATGGCGCTGACCGCGCAGGCGCCGGCACTCATGCCAGAGTCACCGTCCGATGCGTTGGCGAGGGTCAACACGACGAATATGAACAGGCCGACACCCGCGATGCTCGGGACGAGCGTGCGAACGATGGCGAGATCGGACATAAAGGCGCGTTTCATTTCGAAGCCCCTTTCAGCATGAGGCGCAGATAGTCATCAATGGTTGCCCGATCGCAGGGAATCTCGGGAAAGGCCTCGAGTGTATCGCGACGGTTGGGCACGAGCACGTCCACGCTGTAGGCGTGGTGGGCGGCACGAGCGCCTTCGATGCACGTCATGAGCTCGGCAGCCTGTGCCTGCGTGCAGTGGGCGATGCCGGCGCGGTCGGTGATGTCCTCGCGCGGCAGGTCGAATACGATAGAGCCGTTATCGATGCAGATGACGCGGTCGGCGGCGCGATCGAGGTCGGACGTAATATGGCTCGAGAGCAACACGCTGCGCTGGCCGTCGGCGACAAAGGCAAGCAGCTCGTCGAGCAGTTCCTCGCGCGCCATGGGATCAAGGCCTGCGGTGGCTTCGTCCAAAACGAGCAGCTTGGCATTGTGACTGAGTGCGCAGGCAAGCTGCAACTTCATGCCCATGCCGCGGGAGAGGTCCTTGACCTTCGTCTTGGGATCGAGGCCAAATCGGTCGATGAATCCGGCGAACGTTTCGCAGCTCCACGTGGGGTACGCCGGGCCTACGAGCCTCTCGACCTGGCCCACCTTGAGCGTGGAGGGGAAGGGACACGTGTCCAGGACAAGCCCGATGCGGGAGCGCAGGTGGCGCTGCGTCTCGTCGGGCGCGTTGGCGTCGCAGCGCTGTCCAAGCAGGTACACCTCGCCGGCATCGAGCTTTATAAGCCCAAGCGCGGCGCGAATGGTCGTCGTCTTGCCGGCGCCATTTGCGCCCACAAAGCCAACGATCTGGCCGGGCTCCACGGCAAGCGTGACGTCGCGCAGTGAAAAGCGGTCGCTCACACGGCGTGAGATACCTTTGAGTTCTAGCAACTTTTGCATGGTATAGCCTTTCTTGCAGATGGCTACTGCATGGTTTCGGGGGCTACGAGGTCGAGCATCTCGTGCAGCTTGTCGCGCGTGACGCCCAAGGCTTCGGCTTGGCTCGCCGCTTTCGCAAGCAGTTCTTCGATGTGGCAGAGCTGGTTTTCGCGCAAGAGCTCCTGGTTGCCCTCGGCGACAAAACAGCCCTTGCCCTGCACGGTGCAGATAAACCCGAGTTGCTCCAGGTCGGCGTAGGCGCGCTTGGTGGTGATGACGCTCACGCCTAGGTCGCTCGCGAGTGCACGGATGCTGGGGAGTTTAGCTCCCGCAGCGAGCGTGCCCGAAAGGATCTGGGCTTTGACCTGCGAGGTTATTTGCTCGTAGATGGGCTTATCGCTCGAATTGGATAGGATGATGTCCACAGCGGCTCCTTAGCTGATGGGCTACACGTGTATATAACCGGTAAGCACAGTATATATAC
>UROJ01000224.1 GCA_900549335.1 uncultured Collinsella sp. | reverse complement strand
TGGCAGGAGCAATCGTCGCTCCATCGAACTCGGCAATCTTGAGCAGGTACTCGCGAGTCCACAGCTTGCCCTCGAGTTTGCGGAATTTTTTGACGGCCTTGTCGGCTTTAGCAACCTTGACGCCCTTGGCAGCCTTTGCCACGGCGGCCTTGGCCTTCTTATCGAGTTTCTTTCCCATACCGTATCCTTAATCTCGCAGGCCGAGCGCCGCAGACGGGTGCACGGCCAGTTTGCACAGCTACCTGCCTTGTACCCAGCGCGAACAAAACGGAACGCGGCGATGCACACGTAGAATGTGTTATCCTATAGCCCAATGCGTTGACGGAGAGGGTTTTGCCCGCCGCGTCGCCGGCAAGAGAGGGAAGGTCATGGGCTGCAATCCTTCCTGCGGTGACAAGGGCCAAGCGTTCACTCCCGAGCAGCGACCTCAACGGGCGCGCGGCCAGTGGCAGCAAAGCCTCAGTAGGGAAGCCGTGAGCCTCGCGACAAGAGGCACAGAGTGGGCGCGGCGGGCCAGACATCCGCCGGGTCAAACAAGGTGGTACCGCGGAATTCAACCGTCCTTGGGCAATGCACATGCCCGAGGACGGTTTTTTGTTACCGAACCGGGCCGCGCATCCGCAGCATCGGGCGGCGTCAGCCGCCCCGGAGCGCGGATACGCGAGAGACGAAAGGGAAGACATGAGTCTGATTGATGATCTGGTCAAACTCGAGGAAGAGGCCAAGGAGCTCGTTGCAGGCGCCGACGACGCCGCCAAGCTCGAGGCTGCACGCGTTGAGCTGCTCGGTCGCAAGGGCCGCATCACCGGCCTGATGCGCATGATGGGCAAGCTCGCCCCCGAGGATCGTCCCGTGATGGGCAAGCGCGCCAACGAGATGCGCCAGCTGATCGAGGGCATGCTCGACGAGCGCACCACCGAGATGAAGGCCGCCGCCCTCAAGCACGCACTCGAGCACGATGCCGTCGACATCACGCTGCCGGGCATCCGTCCGCAGATCGGCCACCAGCACCTGATCAAGCAGATCATCGAGGAGGCCGAGGACATCTTCTGCGGCATCGGCTACACCGTCGAGTCCGGCCCCATGGTCGACACCTCCTACTACAACTTCACCGCGCTCAACGCCCCCATGGATCACCCGAGCCGTTCGGCCCGCGATACCTTCTACGTGGTCGACAACAACCCCGGCAGCGTCGCGCACCCCGAGGCTCATGCCCACGGCGAGTCCGACGTGCTGCTGCGCACCCAGACCTCGGGCGTGCAAATCCACACCATGGAGTCGCAAAAGCCGCCCATCTACATGATCTGCCCGGGCACCGTCTATCGTCCCGACACGGCCGACGCCTGCCACCTGCCGCAGTTCAACCAGATCGAGGGCCTGGTCGTCGACGAGGGCATCACCTTTGGCGATCTTAAGGGCACGCTCGACTACTTTGTTAAGTGCATGTTTGGCGAGGACCGCAAGACGCGTTATCGCCCGCATTTCTTCCCCTTCACCGAGCCTTCCTGCGAGGTGGACGTGAGCTGCCACGTGTGCGGCGGCAAGGGCTGCAACTTCTGCAAGCACAGCGGCTGGATCGAGATCCTGGGCTGCGGCATGGTCGACCCCAACGTCCTGATCAACTGCGGCATCGACCCCGAGAAGTACACCGGCTTTGCCTTTGGTATTGGTGCCGAGCGCGTCGCGGCACTGCGCTACGACTTGCCCGACCTCAGAACGCTCATGACTGGCGATATGCGCTTCTTGAATCAGTTCTAGGCTGCGGCTTGCCCAAGCACGGCACCTCGGCGCTCATTCGTCGCTTGCGTACCAAAGTACGCGGCGCTCATTCGTCGCTTGCGTACCAAAGTACGCGGCGCTCCTCTTTCGGGCCGATCTGCCGCACTTGGACAACCCTCGCTTTGTAAGGAATGTTCACAAAGTTGAAGTTTCCACCTGCATCTCTTCGCAGGCTTTCAGTATGAAAGGAGAGCTAGATGCGTGTTTCTTACGACTGGCTCAAGACCATGATCGATATTCCGGAGGATCCCAAGACCCTTTCGGACGAATATATCCGTACCGGCACCGAGGTCGAGGCGATCGACACCGTGGGCGAGTCCTTCGACCACGTGGTGACCGCCAAGGTGCTCACCAAGACCCCGCACCCCGATAGCGACCACATGTATGTGTGCTCGGTCGACGTGGGCGACAAGAACCTCGACCCCGACGGCAATCCCGCTCCGCTGCAGATCGTCTGCGGCGCGCAGAACTTTGAGGCCGGCGACCACATCGTCACGGCCATGATCGGCGCCGTGCTTCCCGGCGACGTCAAGATCAAGAAGAGCAAGCTTCGCGGCGTCGTGTCCATGGGCATGAACTGCTCCGCGCGCGAGCTCGGCCTGGGTGGCGACCACTCCGGCATTATGATCCTGCCCGAGGATACGCCCTGCGGCATGCCGTTTGCCGAGTACGTGGGCTCGAGCGACACCGTGCTCGACTGCGAGATCACGCCCAACCGCCCCGACTGCCTGTCCATGATCGGCATGGCTCGCGAGACCGGCGCCATCTTCGACCGCGATTTCCACGTTGAGCTGCCCGCCATCAAGGCCGAGACCGGCCGCGCGACCGACGACGAGCTTTCCGTCGAGATTGCCGACGAGGGCCTGTGCGACCGCTACGTTGCCCGCATCGTGCGCAACGTGAAGGTCGGCCCGTCGCCCGACTGGATGGTCAAGCGCCTTAACGCCCTGGGCGTGCGTCCGCACAACAACATCGTCGACATCACCAACTA
>UROJ01000223.1 GCA_900549335.1 uncultured Collinsella sp. | reverse complement strand
TTTCTTGTGTTCTATCTGCTGTGCTCGACGGCCGTCTGGCTGTCCGAGCCCACGACCCTAACGTTTGGCGACGGCCTGTGGTTTAGCTTTGAGACCGTGTCGACGATCGGCTTTGGCGATATTCCGGCCGAGACGCCGGTTGCCCGCGCGATTACCGTCGTCCTGAGCGTCATCAGCATCTTCTACATCGCCATGCTCACGGGCGTGGCGGTGAACTACTGCAATACGCTCATCAAGCTGCGCCAAAAGGACACCATGGCGCGCTTTATGGACGATCTTGAGCATTTGGAAGAACTCGACCGCGATGAGCTCGCCGACCTGTCGCGCCGTGTGCGCGAATATCGCCGACGCCAACGCTAGAGGGGGCGCCGCGCGTCACGATGGGGGGATTGAATATGAATATCACGGTATACCTGGGCGCCAGCGTTGGTAACGATCCGGCGTTTCTGCCTGCGGTGCGAGAGCTCGGCACGTGGATTGGCTCCAACGGACACGTGCTGGTATACGGCGGGTCCAAATCGGGCCTGATGGGTGCGCTCGCCGATAGCGTGCTCGATGCCGGCGGACACGTGACCGGCGTGGAGCCGAGCTTTTTTATCGAGGCCGAGTTTCAACATGACGGTATCGACGACCTCATCGTGACGAGCGATATGGCCGAGCGCAAAGCCAAGATGATCGAGCTTGGCGATGCCTTCATTGCCTTTCCCGGCGGGACGGGCACGCTCGAGGAGATTGCCGAGGTCATGTCCGCGGTGTCGTTGGGGCACCTGAGTGCTCCGTGCATCCTGTATAACCTGGACGGTTACTACAACGACCTCAAGGCACTGCTCGGACACATGATCGATAAGGGCTTATCGAGCCCGCAACGCCAGCACGGCATCTACTTTGCCGACGATTTGCGCGAGATTGCCTCGATTATTAACGGATAAGTCTTGAGCCTGCCCCACTATGACTCCCAATGGTGCCGTTTGCGGCGCAGACGGTTGGCTCGTTCGGGCAACGCTCGCCCTACAATAAAACGTATCCTTGTCGATTTTGACCACGGGAGGTCCCGATGGATAACCTTGCAAAACCCAAAAACCGTGCGCTGTTTTTAGTGAGCGTTGCCGTGACCGGTGCGTTCGCAGGCGCCGCGGTCTGGCTGTTCTTCTTTGCGATGGAGCACGGCATCGACTATCTGTGGACCGAGATTCCGCACGCGCTGGGCGTCGCTTCGCCCGAGCTCGCGAGCGGTCCGTTCGGTTTTTTGCCGTACCCGTTTTTCGTCTGCCTGCTGGGCGGCCTGCTGATCGGTCTGTACGAAAAGATGACGGGCACCAAGACCGATGACCTCAACCAGGTGATGGCCAAGGTTAAACAAGACGGTCGCTACCCGTACGACAACCTGGGCAAGCTTTCGCTTGCGGCATTGCTGCCGCTGCTGTTTGGCGGCAGCATTGGACCGGAGGCCGGCCTGACCGGCGTTATCGCGGGTCTGTGCAGCTGGGTCGGCGACCGCATGCGTCGCTTTGGCGCCGAGTTTAGGGAGCTCACGCTGCTGGGTACCCAGGCTGCCCTGACGGCACTCTTTACCGCGCCCGTCTTTGGCTTTGTGGCGCCGCTCGCCGGTAGCGCCGACGGCGACGAGGACCCCGCATCCGATGAGATCACCATCAAGCTCCCCAAGGCGCAAAAGACTGTGGTCTACGGCATTGCGATTGCCGGCGGTCTGGGTACCTACCTGCTGCTCGGACAGCTTATGGGCGGCGGCATGGGCATGCCGAGGTTCGAAGCTGCCCAGGTGGGTAACCTCGAGCTTGCCTGGCTTATTCCCCTGTCGCTCGTCGGTACGGTCTGCGGCTGGCTGTACTTTGTCTCTGAGCATGCAAGCGAGGCACTGTCCCATGCCATAGGGGAGCGCCCTGTCGTCAAGGCAATGCTGGCTGGTCTGGCGCTCGCCATCTGCGGCACGGTCCTGCCCTTCACCATGTTTGCCGGCGAGACGCAGGCCGACGTGCTCATGGAGACCTATCTGACCATCCCCGCCGGCGTGCTTATCGCGACCGGTCTGGTCAAGGCCATGCTGACGCCCGCCCTCATCAACCTTGGTTGGCGTGGCGGCCACTTCTTCCCGGTTATCTTCTCGGGCGTAAGCCTGGGCTATGGCCTTGCCATCCTCACCGGCGCCGATCCGGTCCTTTGCGTCGCCGTCTGCACGGCCTCGACGATGGGCGCCGTTATGCGTCAGCCCGTCATGGTCGTGGGCCTGCTGCTTATGTGCTTCCCGCTCAAGGGCATTGTCTGCATGATCATCGCGGCCGTCATCGCCGCCGGCATTCCGCTGCCCAAGCCGCTGCGCAAGTAGCGTATTGCGCTTTACGGTTGTTCAGAACTTGTTTTAAAGAAGCCGCGCGAGGCCGTTTGTTTACGGCCTCGCGCGGCTATTGTTTAGAGCTTCCTCAGCACAATGGCGATGGTGTTGAGGTATTCGAGCGCGCCGGCTTCAACGGCAGCGCGGTCGCCTGCTGCGTACTCGTTGTTGCAGGCGAGCCAGTCTTCCCATGCTTCGTCCGTGCAGAGCATAGGCTGCATCGAGACAATCTCGACGCCGGGGGTCGGCTCGATCATGGCGCGCCACCAGGCTATGTCGTGCATATAGTCGAGCTGCTCGGGTGTCCAGGATTTGAGCAGGCAGGCGGGCAGGTTGTCGTGGCAGTCGCGAACCATTCCGGGGATGCTTAAGTAGAGCATCCCGCCTTGCTTTACGTAGGGGAGCAGGAACTCGCCCAGATAGC
>UROJ01000222.1 GCA_900549335.1 uncultured Collinsella sp. | reverse complement strand
TGGCCAAGTACGGCATGAACGTCATCGACTCCGGCGTTGCCGTCCTGTCCATGCATGCCCTGTGGGAGGTCGCCAACAAGGCCGATATCTACGAGGCCTACCGCGGCTACAAGGCCTTCATCGAGCGCGCCTAACCAACCCTTCATCAGTTGCGGTGAAATACGGACTAAACTGGCCCATAAACAGCCAAAACAGACCGTATTCCACCGCAACTTTTTTGGCAGAGGAGAGCCCATGCTGCAGGTCATCATTTCGCCCGCCAAGCAGATGCGCGCGGCCCAAGATGCTTTTGAAGTCCTGGGCATCCCACCCTTTGTGCGCGAGACGGCTCGCCTCCACCGCGCACTGCTAGATATCGAGCGGAATGAAGGCAGCGGCGGCCTGCAGGCGCTGTGGAACGTGAGTGACAAACTGCTGGGACCTTGCCTCAACACCCTGCATGAGTTCGGGCCCATCCTGAAAAGCGGCGATCTCGACAATCCCGCACTCGCCCGTCACCTCTCCCCTGCCGCCATGTCCTATCACGGCATTCAATACCAGAGCATGGCACCCGAGGTGATGGATTCCGCGCAGCTCGCATGGCTGCAAGACCATCTGTGGATCCTCTCCGGCCTCTACGGGTGCGTTCGTCCCTTTCATGCCGTCGAACCGTATCGGCTGGAGATGGGCGCGAAGCTTGTCGTCGACGGTGCCCGAGACCTCTACGCATTTTGGAGCGATAAGCTCGCGCGGGCTATCGCCCCGGCAGGTTCAAACACCACGATCGTCAACCTCGCCAGCGTAGAGTATGCCAAAGCCGTTCTGCCCCACCTCGCGGGCGACGCCACAGCCGTCACGTGCCTCTTTGGCGAGGGTATCCGCAACGGGAAGCCCATCCAACGGTCGACCGCCAGCAAAAAGGCGCGCGGCTCCATGGTGCGGTGGATGGCAGAAAACAAGCTCGAGGATGCAAGCGAACTTACCGCATTCAACATCGGCTATCGCCACGTCCCCGAGCTCTCATACCTAGGCACCCTCATGTTCATCAACGAACAGATGCTCTAGAGCCGGCACCCAACACTGACCCGCTCAGCCTTCTCTATATAACTTGCGGTGGAATAATTCCTATTTGAGCCTTTTTCGCACAATCAGGAACTATTCCACCGCAACTTTTATGAATTGGCTGCTAGGCTCGACACCTATTCTGCTAGACCGTCGGCCTTTGCAATCCCGTTTGTCGAACCGTCCTGATAGACAATCTTGACGTGCTCGACCTCGGACACCGCAACACCCGACGGGGGCTCCAGGCGCCATTCCGTCAGCGCGATATCCATCGTCGTGGGCACATCCCCTTGATCTTTGAGCTTCACCGTCAACGTTTTGAACGTCGCATCATACGTCACGCGTTCGATTTCCTCACCAGGAATAGACCCACCACTCAGCTGCAACTGCACAAACTCATCGCACGGGTACCAATAATCGCCCGGAACGGCGAGCGTATTGGCATTACCGCCAGTACTCCTCACCGTCATAATCGGTAGGCTATCATCAGCCTCGAACTCCCATGCAGCGCCGCCGCGACCACCAAACGTCCAGATACAAAAGGCAATCACCAGCACGGCAAGCACCGCAAAACCGATCGCGACAAGGCCATGGTGCGCACGGCTTTCCTCGGCCGATACATCCCATTGCGTCTCTCGATATAGATGCTTGTCTTCCATGTTCGCCTCCTCACAGGCACGCTCGTTAGGCCAATCGTACCCATTCGAGCTATACTTGAGCCCATTACATAAACGGGGGGCTTGCAGGACAAGACGGCAGGCTGAGATTGGGCGCGCCCGCCCTGACCCGCAAACCTGATATGGGTAATGCCAACGAAGGGAGCCGTGCCAATGAGCACACAGACCGAGCCCAAGCTCGTCACGCAAATCGACTTCGCCCGTGCCGGGCAGATCACGCCGCAGATGAAGGAAGTCGCCGAGCGCGAGCATCGCGACCCCGAGTACATCCGCGAGCGCGTGGCCGACGGCCGCATCGCCATTCCCGCCAACATCGTGCACATCAAAAAAGGCATGCGCGCCTTTGGCGTCGGTGAGGGCCTGTCCACCAAGGTCAACGTGAACTTGGGCATCTCGGGCGACAAGGCCGATGCCGCCGAGGAATGGAAGAAGGTCAAGATCGCCGAGGACTTTGGCGCCGATGCCATCATGGACCTCTCCAACTCGGGCAAGACGCGCCAGTTCCGCCAGCAGCTCATCGACGAGACGCCGCTCATGGTAGGCACCGTCCCCATGTACGACGCCATCGGCTACATGGAAAAGCCGCTGGTCAAGCTCACCAAGGACGACCTGTTCGAAGTCGTGCGCGCGCATGCCGAGGACGGCGTGGACTTTATGACCATTCACTGCGGCATCAACAAGTCGGTCACCAAGACCTTTAAGGAGACCGGCCGCCTGATGAACATCGTGAGCCGCGGCGGCTCACTGCTGTTTGGCTGGATGGAGGTCACCGGTAACGAGAACCCGTTCTATGAGTTCTACGACGAGTTGCTCGAGATTTGCCACGAGTACGACGTGACGATTTCGCTCGGCGACTCCTGCCGCCCGGGCTGCCTCTACGACTCCAACGACGCCACCGAGACCGCTGAGATGATCGAGCTGGGCAAGCTGTGCAAGCGCGCTTGGGCCGCCGGCGTCCAGGTCATGGTCGAGGGCCCGGGTCACATGGCGCTCGACGAGATCGCCGCCAACATGAAACTGCAGAAGCGTCTGTGCCACAATGCTCCGTTCTATGTGCTTGGGCCGCTGGTGACCGATATCGGCGTG
>UROJ01000221.1 GCA_900549335.1 uncultured Collinsella sp. | reverse complement strand
GATGGTCAGGAGCAGGCCAACGTGTATGCACACGAGGTCGTTCCCGCTATGGATACGCTGCGCGCCGCCGTGGACGCCATGGAGGAGATCGTGGCCGCCGACTACTGGCCGGTCCCGACCTACGACGACATCCTGTTCTACGTGTAGAGCGTAACTGACATATCGTCACGGTATTGAGCCGGGGTCCGCATCGCGCGGGCCCCGGCTTTTTGTTTGCGAGGGACGCTTTGGAGTCCGTTTTGCCGCCGATTTGCCTAGGTATAAAGGGTTGTGGACAAAAAACGTCAAATATGAGTACTGTCACAAGTCATGTAGCATTATCTTTTTGCAAAAGATGCAGTATTACGCAACATATGTCCAAGTACTTAGCTGATAAACGCCTGCAATTCTTCCGCCGTAGGACGCCTTGTGTCCAAATCGCCTTCTGATGGCATGAAATCGCTGTTACTAAATTGGTAACAGTACTCATATTTGCTATTTTTTGTCCACGGGCCCTTGGATGACAGTGTGATTTTATGCCTTCGGGGTTCGAATCCCGGCGTATGGGTAGCAAAAAGCCCACTACCGAATTGGTAACGGGCTTCTCAGATTCTGTGGTGCCCCCAGCGGGATTCGAACCCGCGATATCCACCTTGAAAGGGTGGCGTCCTTGGCCGCTAGACGATGGGGACAGCGGGAAAGAGTATAGCAGACTTTTTTGCCGGCGCGTATATCGTTGGCAAACTGGAAAACCACCACAAAGGTGCCTGTTCCCTTTGTGGTGGTGGGGTGTTAGGGGAGGAGCTTCATGGCGGCGTCGTGGGCGGCGTGCTCGTAGGTGTCGTCGAGGGGTTTGAGCGGCAGCAGAGCGTTGGCCTGTGCGTCGTCGCGGCGCTCGAGGGCGTGTTCGATCAGCCAGTCGGCGAGTTCGGGGTTCTTGGGCAGTGTCGGGCCATGCAGGTACGTGCCGATGACGCCTTTGTAGATGAGACCCTCAAAGCCATCGTCGCCGTTGTTGCCGGTGCCTGTGACGACGGACGTTCCAAGCGGCGTGGCATCGGCGTCCAAAAGCGTGCGGCCGCCGTGGTTCTCGAATCCCACAAAGGGCTCGGGTGCCAGGTCGGTCTTGACGGCGACGTTGCCGATCAGGCGGTCGGAGCCGCGCACGGTCTCGGCGGCAATGACGCCCAGGCCCTCGATGCGATTCTCGCCCATATAGTACGAACGGCCGAGCAGCTGATAGCCGCCGCAGATGGCAAGCAGTGTGCCGCCGTCTTCAACATAGGCCGCGACCTTGTCTTTTTGAGCGAGCAGTTCATGTGCAACCGCCAGCTGGTCGCGATCGGAGCCACCGCCCATCATAACGATGTCGGCGTCGGTCAGGTCGAGCGTCTCGCCCATGTGGACTTCGTCCACACGCACGGGAATGCCGCGCCAGGCGCAGCGGCGTTCGAGCGCGATAACGTTGCCGCCGTCGGCGTAGAGGTTGAGCGCATCGGGATACAGGTAGACGATGCGCAACGGGCGCGAAAGCTCGACCGGCGCAATATCGGTGGGGACAGCGCTACCATCGGCGGGCGTTACGGCGCAGGAGACAACCGAGCTCGCATCGGCGCCCTTAAGCTCGTCGAGCTCCTTGACCAGCGGCGGGAAGGCCGTGTAGTTAGCGACGGCGTAGAAAGTGTCGCCGGCGGCCTCATCTGCCACGGCGCCAATTGCCTGCGCGACGTCCGAGATAATGGCGGCGTCGATGCCGGCGTACTTGAGGCGCACCTGCATATCGTGTGCACGCGTGCCGCCGGCAAAGGCGACAAGCCCTGGGGTATCGGCAATGCGCTCGAAGTCGACGTCGTAGATCCACGAAACATCGTGGCCGTCGGCACTGTTGTCGTTCAGGAAGAAAGCGCAGAGTCTGCCGCCTGCCGTCTTAATGGACTGGATCTGTCGATCGAAGCCCACGGGATTCTTGGCCAGGTTTGCCTCGACGGTGCGACCGGCAATATCCCAGCGGCCCATGCGCCCGCCGGCGGGCACGTAGGCATCGAGCGTGGGCTGCAAGTGCGCCGTATCCACGCCTAACTCATGTGCGGCAAAGAATGCGGCGGCAACGTTGTAGACCATGTACAGGCCGTTGTAGCGCGTGGTGATATGCACGGCGGGCGCGTTGGCCTCGGGTCCAAAGGTCAGGTCAAAGCCGTAGCCATCGCAACCGAGTTCAACGCCCGTCACGCGGCGGACCAGTGCGGGGCGTGCCCAACCGCACGAGGGGCAATGGTAGGCGCCGAGTTGACCATACTGTACGTAGTCGTACTCCAACGGGGCGTTGCACTGCGAGCAAAAGCGCGAGTCGCTAATGCGGTCAGACTCGGTGTTGGTGGCACCATCGATGCCAAAGGCAATACTCGCGTTGGGAACGCGCGCGGCAATCGAGGCGCACAGTGGGTCGTCGGCGTTATAGATGAGCGTCGTTGCCGGCGAAAGCTCCAACGCGTGGGCGATGACCTCCTGGGTGTGATCGATCTCGCCATAGCGATCCAGCTGGTCACGGAACAGGTTGAGCAGCACAAAGTACGTCGGCTTGAGCTTGGGTAGGACGCGCACGGTGTAGAGCTCGTCGCACTCAAAGACGCCCACGCGCTTGCCGCCGCCGGCTCGCTTGAGGTCGCCGCGCGCCTCGAGCAGTGCGCCCACCACGCCCGGCTCCATGTTGTTGCCGGCGCGGTTGCACACCACGGTGGCGCCGCTGGCGGCAACGGCGTCGGCGATGAGGTTGGAGGTGGTGGTCTTACCGTTGGTGCCGGTGATCACCACGCTGCGGTCGACAAGACTCGCCAGGTC
>UROJ01000220.1 GCA_900549335.1 uncultured Collinsella sp. | reverse complement strand
CCGTGATTGCCGCCGCCATCGCTAACAGTGGCGTGGTCATGGACCCGTACTTTGTAGCCCAGGTACTCGCCCCGGACGGAACCGTGGTCAAGACCACGCAGTCCCGCTCGCTGGGGCAGGCCGTCAGCTCCGCCACGGCCGACCAGGTCAAGCAGGCCATGCTTGCCGTCGTCCAGTCCGGCACCGGCACCGATGCCCAGATCCCCGGCGTCAAGGTCGCCGGCAAGACCGGCTCGGCCGAGACCGGCGGCACCAACGTCAACTCGATGTTCGTTGGCTTTGCACCTTACGATTCACCCACGGTCGCCATCTCGGTGGCCTTGGAGGATTACGACAAGCATGACGTCAAGGCCGCCAAGATCGCCGGTATCGTCCTGACCGCGGCGCTTGCCGCACAGGGAGCGTGATGCCCATGATCGAATCGGACACCCGAGGCGCGCCGCGGCCTAAGAGTTAGCGGCAACGCGCCACACGGCCCCAGCGGCCACATCGTAGGTACTACACACATCGTTGAGCGAATAGTTATGTTAGGAGCAGGAATGGAACAGAGGGTCCTCGGGGGAAGATACCTCCTCAAGGATAAGGTGGGAACAGGCGGCATGGCGACCGTCTACCGTGCACAGGACCAGGTCCTCGACCGCACGGTAGCCGTCAAGATCATGCTGCCGCAGTATGCTGGCGACGCAACCTTCGCCGCACGCTTTAAGCAGGAGGCCCAGGCAGCAGCCGGTCTCTCCTCCCCCTATATCGTGGGCGTCTACGATTGGGGCAAGGACGGCGACACCTATTACATCGTCATGGAGTACCTGCGCGGCACCGACCTTAAGAGCGGCATCAAGAGCCACGGCGCCCTCGACCCCAAGAAGGTCGCCCAGATCGGCTCGCAGATCAGCTCTGCGCTTTCGGTCGCCCACAAGCACGAGATCATCCACCGCGACATTAAGCCGCAGAACATCATGGTGCTGCCCGACGGCAACATCAAGGTGATGGACTTTGGCATCGCGCGCGCCAAGAACAGCCACCTCACGCAAGACAACAACGTGCTGGGAACCGCCCACTACGTCAGCCCCGAGCAGACCCGCGGTCAGGACCTCGGCCCCACCTCGGATATCTACTCGCTGGGCGTCGTGATGTACGAGTGCGCCACCGGCCGCGTTCCCTTTGACGGTGACGACGCCATCTCGGTCGCACTCAAGCAAGTCAACGAGTTGCCTATTCCGCCGAGCCAGATCAACTCCGGTGTCGACGCCGACCTTGAGCGCATCATCCTCAAGTGCATGGAGAAGGACCCGGCAAACCGCTTCCAGACCGCCGACGAGCTTCGTCAGGTGCTCAATAGCTACCTGTCGGGCCGTGCCGTCAACGTCTCGGAGCCCACGCGCATCATCGGTGCCCCCGGTGAGCTGGGCGCCACCAAGACTCGCGAGCTTTCCGATCAAACGCGCGCCATGGTGCGTCCCGTCTCGGGCGTGAGCGGCCAGAATACCGCCCGTAGCTCGGTTTCGGGCTCCACCGGCTCCTACGAGGTCGAAAAGCCCAAATCCAACAAGAACAAGATCATCGCCGCCGTGGTGGCAGCCGTTGCCGTCATCGGCATCGTGGTGGCCTTTGCCACAGGACTCTTTGGCGGCGAGCAGGTCACCGTGCCCGATGTGCTGGGCAAGGACCAGCAGACTGCCGTCGAGCTGATCAAGGAAGCCGGCCTCGAGGTCGGCACCATCGACCAAAGCTACAACGACGATGTCGACGAGGGCAAGGTCGCCGAGCAGACGCCCAACGGCAACACCAAGAAGGCCAAGGGCACCAAGGTGAACCTGGTAATCTCCAAGGGTCCCAAGCCCTCCGAGAAGGTTGAGGTTCCCCGGCTTGTCGGCCTGACCAAGGACCAGGCCGAGGCCGCGCTGGCAAGCGTTGGCCTGAAGGGCAACGCCTCCGAGGAGGCCAACGAGGCCGATGAGGGCCAGGTCTTTGAGCAGGGCACCGAAGCCGGTAAGGAAGTCGCGAAGGGCACGACCATCTCGTACAAGGTCTCGAGCGGCCCGGATACCACGTCCGTCCCCGATCTGACCGACATGACCGAGGCCCAGGCGCGCAACGCCCTCGATATGGCAGGCTTTGGCGTCGACGTTAGCTACCAGGAGAACGACTCGGTTACCGAGGGCACCGTGATCAGCTGGAACCCCAGTGGCAAGCAGAAGCCCGGCGCCACGATTACCGTCGTCATTGCCAAGAAGTCCGGCAAGGCCAGTGTTCCGGGCAACCTGTACGGCAAGAGCATTTCCGCCGCCGTTACCGCGCTCAACAACGCCGGTTTCTATAACATCGGCTTCTGTGACCAGAACGGCAATCCCGTGAGCGGTAACGAGGATGCCACCGTTACGGGCGTCTCCCCCACCGGCAAGCAGTCCACCGACAGCACGATTACGCTGACGGTCGCACTTTCTGGCTCGGGTTCGGGCTCTGGCTCGGGCACGGGTGACGATTCCGGTACGACCAACTAGCCGCCACCCTACCGCTCATCACGGCTCTCGCCGCAAACATATTCGCTCACAGGCGCCCGCTTGCTTCCCCAGCAAGCGGGCGCTTCGTTTTTGCCATGACATGAACCAGAGGAGCCCGGCACCGTAGCGGTACCGGGCTCGATATTCCTCTGGTGCCCCCGGGCGGATTCGAAAACTCCCCCCGCGGGGAAATTGGTGACGCGGGTGTCGACGGCCCGAATCCGCCGGCGGTCTCCACAAACCAGAAACGGCGCCGCTCTCGCGACGCCGTCATATTCCTCTGGTGCCCCCGGGCGGATTCGAACCGTCGACACCCGCTTTAGGAGAGCGGTGCTCTATCCCCTGAG